>MVQR01000001.1 GCA_002067815.1 Syntrophus sp. PtaB.Bin001
CATTCTTTTATGTCAAGAGGTGTGCCAGGTTATATGATAAGGAAATAAACAATGATATCAATTAGATATGAATTACTCAGGTGATGCGGCAGTAAGGGAAATATTGAAAATATATTCTTCTCTAATACTGATATTGCGAGAGTAGAAAAGAATAAATATAATAAATCCATATTGTTGTAATTTGTTTCGTAAGGTGAAACATGTTTCGCCCTACGAAACAGAAGCAGGAGAATTTCTTCTTATATTGTATTTGTTGAGAAGAACATAAAGCCTGACTCGTGAGAGTCCCGAGATCTCAGAGGCTTTTTGGATGTTTCCATCTGTTGATGAGAATAGTTTCCTGAGATAATTTGCTTCCTCGCGGGCAATGACTGCATTGCGGTATTCTTTCAATGTACCTATTTCTATGTCAGGAGAAGAAAACTCATCCTTTTTTTGCGCTGCATCACGGATTAAAGAAACCCGAATATGCATGGGGAGATGTTTGGGGAATAAAATCGGGTCGTCATTTGCTGCAGTAATGGCGCTTTCAAGAGCCTGAACCAATTCTCTGACATTTCCCGGCCATTCGTAAAGACAGAGAAGATCCATAAATTCGGGAGAAAAGCCTTTAATCTCCTTATTATCCCTGTCGCATAACCTGTTAACGTAATGAAAGCAAAGCTCTCTGACGTCACCGGAACGTTTTTTCAAAGGGGGCAATTCAAGGGTGAATGCTCTTAAGCGAAACAGGAGGTCTTCACGAAAACGACCGTTATGAACCATTTCGTCGATGTTCCTGTTTGTTGCGGCGATCAGCCGGAAGTTGCTTTTGACTTCCCGATTTCCTCCCACCGGCCGGAAAGTGCGTTCCTGTAAAACCCTAAGGAAGGCCTTCTGGGCCTCAAGAGTGAGTTCGCCGACTTCGTCCAGGAAAAGGGTGCCGCCGTCCGCCTGCTTGACGAGGCCTTCACGGGACTTGTCCGCTCCGGTGAACGAGCCCTTTTCATGACCAAAAAGGACGCTTTCTATAATTGTCGGGGGGAGGGATGCGCAATCGACGGTTACAAACGGGCCTTTTGAAATAGTACTATTATTATGGATGGCTCTGGCAAAGAGTTCTTTTCCGGTTCCCGTTTCACCGGTAATCAAGACAGGAGTGTTACTGGCGGCTGCCTGCGCTACAAGCCTTATGCAGGCGGACATTTCCTGACTGCTGCCGATAATGCCTTCCCTGCGAAGTAAAAGTGGTTCCTTATTTATTCTTTTTGCTTCCCTGTATTGAAGAGCCCGTACCAACGGCAGTTCAATCTGATTTCTAACCAGCGGTTTTTCGATAAAATCCCAGGCGCCATTTTTTATTGCCAGTTCTGCGCCTTCAGGGCTGCCGTATCCCGTAATTATTATTACTTCAGGGCTGGAGGGGGCTCCCTGAATCCTGGGAAGCAACATCAGACCGTTGCCGTCGGGCAGGTGGATATCGAGAAAAACTACATCAAAGTTGTGTGAAAGGGCTTTTCTGAGACCTTCTTCTGCTGTGAAGGCACATTCGACATCATGCCCCATGCTGTTTATAATTTCAAAAAGCAGTGCCGAGTTGAGTTGATCGTCGTCGATGATTAATATCTTTGCCATGTGCCTGTATTTCCTTTTTATCCAGTTCCCGCCTGAGCGAATACGCAATCCTTTGCCGGAAGTCGGATTTCGTAGATGATAAATGCTTCATGCGTTCGGCTCCATAGTTTAACTTTTCATGGTTCTCGGGAATGGGAATGGATCGAATATCAGCTCCATGATCCGCTATATGTCGATCCGAATATTTTACCGTTACAGGTACATGGTGTGGGTAAAAGTATAACACTACAGAATATCTCAGCTCGTAATATTGTCAGAAATAATATTTGTAGTCAAGGTTCCGTTTCTTAATTTAATCGTTCCCCTTTTAAAGAAGTACGATGATAAATGTGGCGGCATGAGATAACAGCAAGATGAAAATTGCGATAAATCACTTCCCAATACCTTTTGATTGTATCAAATTTTATTTGATTCCTAGCTATTGAAGTGGCTCATGATTCATAATCAGCAATTCATTTACCTGCTTCTTTCTGTTCGCGCCAGATGCTGAATAAGATGTTTTTACGGTCTCGATATGGAAGCCAGCAAACAACTCTCTGATATATTCCACATCGTTAATCGAAAGAATAAATCTTCCAGAGATCCCAGCTAGGATGTCCCGCAGTTTGACAAAATCGGTTCGGGCGAAAATGCCGGTTCCATAATAATCCTCGCAGCCATAATAAGGTGGATCCACATAGAAGAAAGTATCTGGCTTGTCGAAGCGGGTGAAGACATCCGCGTAAGCTCGGTTCTCGATGTAGACCCGCGATAGGCGGAGATGAACAGCCGAGAGCTCCTCCTCGATCCGGAGGAGATTAAGCCTCGGTTTGGACGTGGTAGCGATTGAAAATGAGTGGGAATTGATCCGGGCCGCGTAACCCAACTTCAGCAAATAATAAAACCGTACGGCCCGCTGGATATCCGTCAATGTTTCCGGATCTTCCTTGCGAAATCGCTGGAACTCATCACGTGATACCAAAATCCATTTAAAATAGCGGATGAACTCTTCCAGGTGATGCTTCACAATCCGATATAGGGTGACTAAGTCCGAATTGATGTCGTTGATGATTTCCACATCGGAGATTGTCTCATCCTTTTTGAACATCAGCCAGGCAGCTCCTGCAAATACCTCTACGTAGCATTTGTGCTCCGGTATCTTCGGAATGATCTTGTTGGCCAGTAACGATTTTCCTCCCATGTACGCTAAAAAACTATTCATTGAGTTCCTCCACAGATTGAATTTTGGGAGTAACCCTGCTATAGGCCGTCCTTGCGTGCGTGTGCGGATGGTAGCGGGTTATCCCGTCGGGCGTCATTAGCGCCTGGTCTGGGGAGGTGGTTCTCCCTGGAATACTGTCCGCCTTTTCTCTTATTGATTATGTTCCTTCCGGGTAATCAAGTTGCGTCGGGATCTCGGCGGCCGTTGAAGTTCCTCGTTTTATCGCCCGCAATTCTTCATCGCGTGCATGCCAATCGGCGGGATACGCCACTCCCGCCTTGTAACACCTGATGCAGACCATATCGGATTTTTCCAGTTCCTCTTGAGCCCGCTCTTTCAGTGCTTCCTTGGCAAGATCCGCTTCGACTTCGAGCCAGGCGGCCTCCAGTTCCGCCCAGGTGGGCTTTGTCCTGGAGTCCTCCCACCGGATATTGTCATAGGCTTCCTGCGTGCCTGCCGTGACCGAGCCGCCATAAACAGCGCCCGGAATTAATTTCTCAATCGCTGCTGCTATATCCATGATCAGTCTCCTATCTTTTCAATTGCAATCAGGGAATATACTTCTTTTGCGTAATTTGTGGCCTTTCCGAAACCATTGGTTGAACAGCTAGTCTGGCAATAGTGTTGTATTTCGATTACAGATGATGCTGCTATGGTGAAAGTCCCCTCAAGGGCGGTTTTAGACTGTACGCCATCTCCACCCGCCAGTTCACTGCTTCCGTTGATTAGTGTTTCTCCTAATGTGATATTTTGCAGTCTACCAATATGAAGAGTCACGTAATGTGCAGAAGCTACCCCATGAACGCGATATTTCCCGGCCGGGAGCGTGATTTGATTGTCAGATACGCTGGCTCCCGGAATGTTGTTTTTACGGATGGCGTTTAAATCCCTGGTCCGCCATGCGCCGCTGGTAAATGTTCCTCCGGCAGTGTTCTGTGTCTTTTCATCTGCGACAACTATCATCAACGGCTCATCGTTGGGATCACGCCCCCAATGAACATATGTCGCGGCCTGGATTGTATGATCGGGGGAATCGGCTGTATCATACTCATATTGGATGCGTCCCACGCAGATGCAGTGATGTGAGGCGTTGCGGGTATAGGTGGAGCCGTCCTCTAGGAGCATGAAGCCGGGGTCGGTGGGCGTTGTAGTTGTGTAGACTTTCTTCCAGCTTGAATGACCGCCTAACGCCCAGACGATACCCGCTCCATCCCAAATGGCATACAGATAGGCATTTTGCAGAACATCGGCAAGAGATGTTCTTCCCCAATATCCGGCCCCGTCAGCCAGAACGATCTGGGAGGTTCCGGACAGGTAAGTGCCCGATCTGGTTTGGACGGTGAAACCAGCGCCATCGGGAATCGGAATGGAGATTTGATTGCTGCTGTCCGGAGCGGCTCCACCGGATTTGGTGAAAATATCCAACTTATTAGCTACCGCATTGACAACGGGCTTCAGATTGTAGACGCCGCCGTTTTTGGCAAGCAGCAGTTGAATTGCCTGGAGAACCTGATTCGTCGCCGCCTTGGCCGGTGTCAACCCGGCTGACAGAACGACAGCCATCAATTCCTCCTGGACGATGTTAAACCAGTCCTGACCCGGCACAGTAGCCGCCAGGCCGTTGGCTGCATTGCCCTGAGTGAAATAACCGGGGTTTCCCGCTTCATTTTGAGCGGGCAATTCCGTTACTGCGGAAGAGGTATCGACTCTAAACATGCTTTAGCCTCCGTATGAAAATATGACTGTTGTATGCGCCGGTTTCAGATAACTGATTGCCGATTCCAGCACCTCGTTGCCCCAGGATCTCAAAGGCTCATTACAAGGGCTCTCGCAGGTCGCCTCTATGATCGTCGTCTCCGGGGCATTGACCTGCCATACAAACCGGCATTCCTCATTGTAGATTCCCTGATCTATGGGAGTGATGCACGTGTATGGCCTAAATTCCGTGATGGTTATCGAATAACCCAATGATGCGGCCAGGGCGATGAAATAGGCCCTGGACTGGCCGCCGCGATAACGCAACTGTCTGACAACGGCGTTTCGCCGGGAATACAGCAGGGAATCGGAGTCTGGGGCCAGACCGCATACATCTTCCCAATCTGTAAGCATCTCCAATGTTGTTCTTGGATCGGCTTCATCCAGCAGGTCGTCCACACGGGCGTCAACCCTGCCTAATTCATCGGCCAGCGCCTTCAAGGTGTCCGCCAGCGTTCCCGACAACGACCGGGGATACACCCATCCGGGAGGCAGCAACTGCAGGAAGGCATTCAGATAGTCGTCGGCGGTCATTGCCATGTGATGGTCCCCAGAATGGCGATCTGTCCCGTGTTATGGGTGACATCAACCGTCGGGCTGATCAGGATATGATCCGTTTCCCCGGCTGCGATCGAGATCGCTTCGTTGATGTGGCTAAGCAGTATCGTGGCACCCGGTTCTGCCTCACGGACGATCAAGTCCTGGAGCTCGGCTTTGATAGCGGTCTTGACGGCATCCGTGCCCGGTGTGATCCTGATCGTGAGATCCAGCGTCACTGCCGTAGGGGCGTAAACCGTCACGTCGGCAGTCACCGGTCGCTCTTCATCGATGTGTGCCTGGACGGCGGCAACGGTCGAGACGTCGGGAATGATTGTGTCTTCCTGATCGTCACAGACGAAGGTTACTCCCACCGTTCCCAGTCCGTTTTGCTGAGGAAAACACCAGGCCCTTGTCACTCCGGAGATCTCCAGCGCCCAGGCCACATAGTCGAAAGAAGCGCCTCCATGAGGAGGCTGCTGGATTCGCTCCAGCAGGCGCGACCTTAAGTCGTCATCGCTTTCCTGATCGGACCCGCCAGCGATCCCACCGCTGCCTACCGTGGCCGAAGTAGCAACTCCTTCAATGGCGCTGGTAAAACTCAGCGACACACCCCCATCCGCATTACCGTCGCTGCCTGCAGTCGATGCCGTTACGGTGCCCGTGCCCGTTCCACCGGCCAGTGTCACATCGGTATCCAGGGTGTAGGCTATCTCGTCAGATCGCTGAAGTTCCGTTCCAGCCGGGATGACGGCACCGCTTGTCCCCGTAAAGATAACCGCTCCGGAGGCGTAATCCGCTTCCTTGCGGTCGATGTCCCAGATGGACGCCCAGCGCTCCAGGTATTCGCCTTCCGCCGTGTCATACATGACCTGTTCGGCAATATATGCCAGGTAACCATAAAGGCCGTGAACTGCGCCGCTATGCATCCTGGCCAGGGCGTTCGTATTGGATCTTCGCAGGGCGGAGTCGGTTCCCTCCAACCGGCTGTTGAAGTCATTGACGGCTCTTTTTATCAGTTCCGCCAGGGTAGGACGTTTAAAGGACATATCAATTCCCGTTCTTCCAGAAGGTCTCAAACCGGTATTTAGTAGAAAGGTTTTTGCCTCTCGTCATGACAACCGTCAGTCCCAGCACGCCGGTCCTGATGATCTGTGCCGTACATTTGACCGAGGAGACAACCCTGTCATCAATCAGCCATTGCAGTGCCTCGCTGGCGTATTCCTCAGCCCTCCGGAGGGTTTCCGATGTTTGTTTTTCCCGAGAGAGCAGCCATAAGCGCGATCCCCAGGCGTCCCCTTCGATGTCAGAATAAACATCGGCCCACCAGCCGCGCCGGTCGTCACCGGACGGCAAGACGTCATCTTCCCTGGCGATCCGGTCGGAAAAGAGCGACAAAAGTACAGCCGTCTCCAACCCTGCATCCTGAGTCAGGCCAGGTTTCGTAACACTCCAGGAAAAAGTTGATTTGTCAGGATCATATATGACGGCGATATCTGACATTAAAGAGCCTTCACGATGTTGGTGGCAGTATTGGCCAGGGTTAACTGCTGTGCCGGTATCCCTGTGCTACCAGATCCGGATTGGACACCCGGATGAGTGTGGCTATTGAACAGGGCAATAAGGCGCTCATCGATGAGAGCCCGCAACGAGTCACGGTCACAGGACAGGTTAATGACTGAACTGTTGACCTGAAACTTCCCAGAGGCTGTGCAAGATATTTCCGGAGCCGTGACCAATACCTTGATCGCCGCATCGACTCGGACTTCATCGCATCCATAAACATGGATGACCTTGTCCCTCTTCAGGTGAATCGCCTGTCCCTGATCATCATAAAGCGCCACTTCTCCCTGGGGCAGGGACTTGAGCCTATAGCGCCGGTCATCGACGGCGATCACGATGCCGTGATCCCGCGATCCGCCGACACAAACCATGACCGCTTCCGCCCCTGGGACCGGATGAGAGGTAAAGCCGTATTCCTGGAAGCGCTCCACATCGGCACGCACTTCATCCGCCAGGAGAGTCACCTGGAGCTCCTGCATCTTGAGACCGTCATTGATCAAATTGATCACGGCCCGGCCCACCATCATGCGGGCCATGCGTAAATAAGGGCCTATCAGGCGGCGAAAGGAATTCACCATTTCAGCTCATCCTTGTCTTTGGCCTTCCGGCTTCGTTTGATCTTTTTCTTTTTGTCCGGCAGGTTGATCAGATCGAATGCCTCGCGGCGGCATAATTCCAGAGTGGTCCTGCTGCCGCCGTCATCCAGCGTATAGGTGCAGCGGGCAATGAGCATTTCCGCATCAACTCCGATGAAGTCGTCTTTCACCGGCACCATCCTGTTCGGCTGCCATATTTTTCCCGGCCTATATTCCCAGCCCGTGACGGTGTACTGGAGCCTGGCGGACCTTCCCGCCCGGACGTTTCTCTCCCAGACGGCCCGATCGGCATAGGTCGATCCATCACCCTGTTCGGCATAGACGATCAAGGGCCGGTACCGGGTCACAGCCTCATCGTTTTTCTGGGACTTGAGCTGGGTGTGATGCGCCGGTTCGGAAAAAGAATCGCCGCCTGGGGCCTGACCTTTGACTATGTATTGACTGAACCGCTCCTTATGGGAGAAGCTTCCGGAACCACGCTCGATATTTTCGCCCTTGACCAGGGCGGCATCGATCAGAGTCTGCGCCGCCCGAGTCAAAACCAGTCCGCCTCTTCCATCAGAAAGAAGCAGGACGCCCCGCTGTTTGGCAGCCCGTTCGATGGCTTCAAAGACCGTCTCGCCGTCCTGAAGGGCAAACTTAGGAAAGGGTTTCCCTACATCGACATCGGCCTTCACGGAGATCCCAAAGGGTCCGCAGAGATCCCTGGCGATCTTTAGGAGATTCGCCCCGGACCATTGCCCGGTTTTGTAAATGGCGGAACAATCGACCAGGTCACCTGTCGCGTCCCGTCCGGTTACGTTCAGGCTGTGACTGAAAGCGTCGTATTCCGGGTTTGCCTCATCAACATAGCCTGTGATCACCGTAGTCTCCCCAAGAAGCACCGTGCATTTGTTCCCGGCCAGAATAGGCCATGCCTTGTCCCGGCCATGCCAGCGATCCGATGCCGTCAGGTTGAAAGATCCGGCAATCTGCTCCAGGCCGATGGACACATCAATGGCCTTCCAGCCCTTATAATCGGAACCGTTGACCTTCAGCGTCAAATCAATCACTGAGCACCTCCAAAGCGACACCTCCCGGAACGAAGAGCGGATGTCGAATACGGTTGCGGGCGACGATCTCATCAGCCCTTGTCGCATCGCCATAGAGCCGATGGGCGATAATCAGGGCCGGTTCCGTTCTGGAAGGCGTATAATTGATGATTCGGGAGAGATCAGCTCCTCTCGTCCGGATGTCATTGACGACCGCGGCTCTCAGATCGGCCAGTACGGCATAAACACTGTCCGATGCCTCCAGCAGTTCGTTGTCGATCGCCTCGGTTAGACGTTTCTGAACAGAAATTGCCTCGTCATAGGATGCAAATTCAATCGTGGAAGATGTCCTGGCCGCTTCGGCAATGGCCGTGCGCCTCACCAGGGCGTTGATAGCGTCCCGGTTTTCGGCCTGCTGGATACGGGAGGGTGTCGTTTTCGGGACGGATTCCGAGCCGGAGTCCGTCCCGAAATCAAAGCGGTCGGCATAGGCATCGAACAAGGTTTGCGGGAGATTTACCACCGAATCATATCGGCTTGATATTCCTTCGGCCTGAAGATCCGCATAGTCATAGAGATCAAGTGGTGCTAAAGCCACGTCACGGAGTTTGTTGAATTGGCTGGCAATGGCCTGGGCCAGGCTTCCCGGTTTGCCGATCAATGTCGATATTGAATTTTTGAGCGTGCCGAGATCCTTCAAAAAAGCCGGTGTTTCCACGTTCGTCGGAAACGATGACGCCAGGCGGTTGATGTCTTCGCAGAGACTCCCGATCATGCCGATACCGTCATCGATGGCGTATTGGGGCAGTTCGTCAATGGAACATACGTTTCCAAAATCCTCCACCACTGCCGCAATTACTTTATCCGCCTGCGCATCAACGACAGCCACCGTGTCCACAGCGGCAGACGGGTATAGTTTCTTTTCCTCCGCCAGAACGAAGGGTATGGAGAAGCGGCACATGCCGCCTTCCGAAGTGGATTCCGTAATCCTCACATCTCCGTTCAAGCATACCAGCATCATCCCCATCGTGGGATGGATCAGCGTGCCCGGTCCCTCTTTTTCCAGCGCCTCGATCAAAGCGTCTCGCTTGTCGGTGTAGTTCTCGCCAATGACGAAACACTCCAGGGTAAATTCCCTGGGGCGCTTCCCCAAATCCTCGACATAGGTTTCATCCCGCAGGGGATAGTCGTGACGGGCGGTTTTACGGCCCACGGAAGAGGAGGACTGCATCCAGCAGAATTCCGCACCGCGGAAAGATCCTTTCTGCCATATGTCCCGCCAGCTCATATCAATAGCCTCCCGCCATCATCAGCCCGGTTGAGACGTCAAACTTGACGGATGGATTGTTGCTGTGCAGTTGGCTGACCTTGGCCTGTCCGTTCTGCTGGATCTCGATCTTGATCTTGCCGCCCACTTCCGCTTTTTTCGGGGATTCCGACTTCTGTCTGTGCAAAAGATCGTAGATCAATGCGCCGAGCGAATCGGCCTTGCCGCCTGTGGCCCATTTGGTTGCCGAATTGATTCCCGAGTTTAAAACAGTTCCGACAGCGTATCCGGCAGCGCCAGCGGCAACGATCCTCCCGGCTGCAGCCAGGGGAAGGGATTTCAAGACCCTCCCGAATCTGCCGGTCTTTCCGGCCGTGCCACCCGGAGCGGACGGCAAGCCAGGAATCGATCCAGGCATATTGACGACATAAACCGGAACTGTGTTCCCGCTGCCGGATAACCCTCCCGGCAATCCGGACTTGCCTTTCCCCTTGAAAAGGTCCCGGCCCCAGGAAAATATATCCCAGCCCTTTTTGGCCAGGACTGCGCCGCCCAATGCGCCTGCCCCGTAGGCCATTACCTTCAGCCAGAGATCTACAGCCTTGGGGTCGAGGCTGTTTAGATAATTGGCCATTTTCTGAATCGGGGCGGCAAAATTGCTTGAGGCAAAGCGCTTCCAGCTGGTGTAAAGATTCTGGGTTGCCGCATTGAACTCCTGGGCGGCACGGGCGGCATCCCTCGACAGTTCGGCCCCATCACCGGAAACGGCCATGAACTCGCTGGCTGCATTCTTCCCAGACTTCTGCCATTCGGCGATAAACGCCTTCAGACCATCCAGGGACTGCATCCCGAAGACACGGGCGAGCTTTTCAGGATCGCCTTTAAGCTTTTTGAACAGTTCATCGATGATATCGACGGCGGAGCGGATCTGTTTCTTCCCTTCTTTGAGCTTCGCCGGGTCCCAGATGTTGACGCCCAGCTTATGTAGGATTTTCTGTTTTGAAGGTTCCATCAGGTCACTGAAAAAGTTCTTGAAAGCCGTGGAAGCCTCTTCGGCGCTGCCGGAAGATCGCCTAAACACCTGCAGGACCGCTCCCATTTCCCGGACGGCATCGATGCCGCTTCGGCCCATCGCCCCGTAAGCCGCCGTCACGCGATTGCCTTGTGTTGCCAGGTCTTTCAAGGTAAACGATCCGGCTTTTCCCTGCTTGACAAGGATGTCCAGGCCCTGGAGCATTTCTTGAGGAGACCGGAGGTTGAACTTTTCCCGAAAGTTGGCGATCATGTCCCCGGCTTCCTCACCATTGGCTCCCGTGGCCTGCATCATCAGCCCGATGTTTCGCAGGTTGTCTTTGGCAAGATCGAGATCTCCGAGCTTTTCCACGATAACTTCCACTCCGGAGAGCATCTCCCCCGGATCGACACGGATGTCCGGCATCTGGGCGGTATCCAATAGCTTCTTGTAAAGAAGACCGGTCTGTTCTCTTGTGATGTTGGCGGTGATCCCCAGGCGTGTCAGTCGCATGGAAAGGTCCCCCACCTGCTTGATCGTCCCGACCCCGGCTGCTCCGGACAAAAGGGCCGTGTAACGGTTTCCCAGCCGGTCCAGGCCCTGCCCGGCAGCTTGTATGCTGCGGTGCAGGACATTCATTGATCGTGAGCCTCCGGTTCCCAGGCGCTGCAATCCGCCCAGGAACTGGTTGGCCCTGGCGCTCATGTTTCCGGCCAGGTCGATGAAGATCGAGGTTCTAAGGGACATTCGTCAACTCCAGGTATTCGTAAAGGCTGTGCAGGGACAAGGATTTGATATCCTTCTCCGACCAGTGGGTCCTTACGGCCAGTTCGGCGGCACAGGCAACAAGGCGTCGCCTGTGCCGCATTATCCTTCCCCCCGGTCGGCCACCTCGGCAAGGCTGGCATTCTCCAGTTTTTCCGCCGTCTCCTGAAGGAGACGAATGTCCCTGCCGGAGAGCATTTTCAATTCGGCAAGGGTCAACGGGCCTTCATGTTCGCCGATCCGGACGATCTGCCTGCGCAGGGTGTTGAGTCCCACAAGCGTGGGGCTCGCAACCAGGATGTAGCCGCCTTCCGGGGTCTGGCACAGCCGTTCCGACTCTTCCGTCGCATCGATGAAATCGCCCCCGGTTGCCTCCCGGATCTCGGCTTCCCGATGGACAACTTCACCCACTTTCAAACCCTTTTTGAGCATTACGGTCTGGGTGATCATGCGGTCACCTCGTCACACTTCATCCCGTAGAACTTGACGGGAACCTTACCGCCTTCCCCGGCTGTAATCTCCGGAGGCACGGAAGACCAGGCGTTAGTCAAGGTATAGACATGGCCAGTGTCCGCCTCGAAGGTCACCGTGGCATCGGTAATGTCAGCAATCTCCTGGAGGGACTGGCCCTTTGCCAGGCTGATGTTGCATTCAATGGAGGGGGCCTTCGTCTCCTCGGCATAGCCGTGAACAGTATCACCTTCGATGACCTTGCGTTCCACTCCCCCCATGTTCAGTTTCGCCCCTTTGTCGGTAAGGAGCGCGTTGCCGTTGTATTTAATGGTGGCCCTGCCAACAAGTTGTGGCATAGTCTTTCTCCTTTCTTACATCCTGAATTGCAGCGAAGCCGCGAAAACGCGGAACTGGTTGATCACGTCAGGCGGGATGACGGCATCGACCCGGTTGGGATCGCTTGTGTTTCTCTCCACCAGGAGATCCTTTTTGAACTGGGTGAGTCCCTCAACAAGCCCCGCCTCCATCCACTGGATGAACAGGGCGATCAGCTCCGACCTGATGACCTTCGGCGTCACAATCGCCTGGCCAGGGGCGATCTCCGTCCCGTCACTGGCCAACTTGTGACGCGGATACCGCAGGGCAATGCGCACCCGTGTGCTGTAGCGCAGATAAGCTATGGTCCTCAGTGTTTCCACATCGAGATAACTGATATCGTCAACGCCCAGGGCATTGGTCTTATAAGTTGTGATGAGCCGTTCGATCCGGCACAGCCCGCCGTCATCCACAGTAAAGGTCGAGATGCCGTCATACAGGTGGATGTTCCGCTCGCTCAAGGTGTAACGGTCCTCAGGCCACGGGGCCAGAACTCCCGTCAGGGTCAGGGTTTGCCTGGGCCTTGCCGGGTCGGACTCGTAGGCATCGATTGCACCGACGATCGCTGCGATCTCCCACGGTGTTGTGGGCGATGCCTGCGCTCCCATGACGCACAGAAGTTCGTCATTCAGGGAATTACCAAGAGTGGAGAGCGCCGCATGAGTTCCCGAGGCGGCGCTGAAGGCCATGCCCTCCTTTTTCACGAGAGGCCCCCACCGGCGCTGCATCTCCGTATAGAGCGCCGCCAGGTTCGCCGCGTCCGTCCAAGGGATGATTATCGTGTGGTACTGTTCGTCCCCGATGGCGGCGATTGCGTCGGCGATATCGGGATTGGCCGTTCCGCCGGTCATGACGGTGATCGTTACGGTCATGCCGGTCGGCAGCTTCTCGCTCTGGTAATAGTTTGTCCGGATATCGATGTAGTTTCCCGACTCACCTTTCCAGCGGCAGGTCAGGTTGACCTTGCTTTGATTGGTGCCGTCAACGGCGGCCGTGACCGGCAGCTCAGTCTTTTCGTTGATCGCTGCCGTAAGCGCGGTCGCGATGGCCGTTGTGGCTTCGCCAGCCGTTACGGCAACCTTGACCCTTTTTCCTCCGATGTAGAGGTAGAGCGTACCGGCTGCAGTGATTGTTCCACCGATCAAAATGGACCCGGCCGCCTGCATCCCCGCCGCATCATCGTCTACCGCCACGGCCCAACATTCGGTATAGCCATTGGCGTCCTTCAGGGCGTTGATCATGGAGGATAGTTGGGAGCCCCGTCCGAAATAGGCTTCTCCCTGCTTTTTGTTCGTGATCCGTGTGGGAGTGAGGGCGGCAACCGTCCCGGCGCTCAGGCGCTGGCCCATGACCAGGATCAAGTGGTGTTCGGTAGGCAATCCTCCCACGGCTAGGGAGTTGTCGGTTTCGATGTAGACGCCCGGCACCCGGATATCGATCGGGATCTGATTGAATGAAATCATGATTCAAATTATCCTTTCTCAGCGGCGGAACTATCTTTGGAAGGCGTCGCCGCGATGACGTCTCCGGTTTTCAGCCTGCGAATCCAGTAGGTGCTTCGAGGCTTGTATTCTCCCTCGGCAGCTAAAGCCTTCCCCGTATCCGGATCTCGAACAAGCAACCCGTCTTTCGCCGGTTTTAAAAACATTTGATCTGGCATGATGCCCTCCTAAGAATTTTCAATTAGCTGCCTGACGGTCCCGGCAGGCTTACATCGTCCGTCGCTTCGTATTTGCCATCGGGATCGGCCAGGTCCCAGTCACCGTGGAACTTCAGGAAATCATCAATAGTTGACGGATCAGTCAGTTCAAGCGTTATAAGCTGCTCCCAGGTGATTGCCCAGATGACCAAGCCTTTTTCGTCAGTCTTGCCGGAGTAGAGGTTGGCCGCCTCGATCTTCTCCGGAGCGGAGATATCCAGGCCCCAGAGGTTTCCGGGAATCTTCATTAACAGGATTGTCAGGATGGCCAGGGCGGCTGAATCCCGGTTCATCTTCGACCTGTCCGCCGTGGCGATAAAGGCCCCCCAGACGCACCGGCAATCCACCTGTCCGGCCTGCAGTTCCGCCTCCTTGACAGCCAGGCAGGAAACAAGGACGGACATGGGTTTTGCCGCCACGATCTTTAAGTCGTCCAGGGTAAATCTTCCGCGATGGGTCCGGACATCAACATTCAGGGTTTTCAGTCCCGAGTCCGCCTTCAGTGTGTCCACTACTGCCGTGCGTACATCGTTTAAAGTCATGGTCAATGTCCCATTACCCGATCCAGGAAGATGTCGATGTCGCGGATCAGTTCCGTTTCATCGTCATCCGAAATGCCCAGGAAAGCCCTTGCCGGGATGTTTCTGTCCTCGTCTCCGAACTGATGGGTGGCGGCGTAGATCATGTTGGAACCGACTTCAATACTGTCGTGGTCCACGGAAAGATGCGTAATCGAACCCAGCAGATGATCCTCGCTCATAAGGAGCGTCCTTCCCGAGGGCCGCCGCTTAGCGTATTTTGCAGACCAGGCGGGCCAGGATGAACCTTCCGGGTTTTCCTTTTCATCACTGATCCTGCGGCGGGTCTGGCTTTCCACCTTCGCCCCGACGATGTCCAGAAGCTCCGGCTTGTTCAGCCTGGCCAGGCGATTGATGCGGGCCTGGAGTTCCTGAAGATTGCCGAAGTTGTAAACCAGTCCTGTGCTCATTTAATCCCCGTTTAACAGCGCTTGAAGAGCCGCCTGTTTGCCTGGAAGAAAGAACCTCCCGCGTTACCCGATCCCTCCGGGTCGCTTGCCCCCAGGGAGACTTTGCCTGTACTGATGAGCGTCAGCAGTTTGATCGCATCTTCGTAGCGCTTTCGCTTTTCCTCGGTAATCGCCGGAGGCGTGGACATGTGATACAGCGCCATGTCCACACAGAGGCGCTTCAAGACCGGAGGAACCGTAACTAGGGGCAGCGGATACTTCTCCCCGATGTAAACGTCGATCTCCTCCGAGGCATCCAGGAGGCCCCGCTCGACAACCGGTGCGTCCGCCGACCCGTCCTCGTCGTGATCGGCGGCAACGATCAGTTCGTCTTCTCCATAACGGTCGATAATGTCCTGCCCGGTTGCGTATGCCATTATTTACTGTCCTGGTCCTGATCCCCGGATTCTTCCTGTTTGGCAGCCCCCTTCTTAGTTTCCTTTTTCGCCGGTTCATCGGCGATCTCCTCAACGATCAACGTGGGCTCGCCCTTCAAGATCTCCAGTTCCTTTTTGGAGAATTTGTCCGAGGGATATTCCGTGGCGGTGGCGGGATGAGCCATTCCGCAGCGCCTGAAGCCTTCCTGCTTTGAAGTGATTCGTATCATCGCTTCACCTCCGCCTAGGTAAGCCAGGGCGTCACAAAGACGTCCGTGGTCCCAAAGTTCGTATTGGATGCGCCGTTGGCCAGCCGTTCCGCCTTGACCACTTCCAGGGCCGCCGACCGGTTGCTCGGCCCGCAGACCAACAGTGTCGGCTTGACGCCCAGCGGCTGGCCGTTCTCTTTTTTGAAGGCCATCATGGCGGCGTAGGCGGCATTGTAATTTTCCGTACTCAGCGCCGCCTTGGAGCCATAGGCCATCTGCCAGAAACCGAATCCGGCATTGCCACGGCCATCCGAACCATAGACATATTGGTCCTTCATAAACACGTTCTGATCGTCTTCCTTGGTGAGAGGCACAAAGTTATAGGGTCTGCGTCTCTGGTAGATGAGCGGCTTGAGGGGTCTCGATGTGTCCAGCAGAAACCAGGGATTGCTTGATCCGGACTGGTAATTGGAAACGCTGGCCGTGGTGCCGTCTTTCTGCTTTACCGGATGATCGGAATCGATGAAATACTGGCCGTCGTAACACTTTGTCGCAAAGGCCAGGGCCAATAGGCCAAAGACTAGCTCATCGGGATGAAGGGCGGCGCTGTTGCCCAGCATTTCAACCAAAGGAGCGTAAACCCCATATTTGTCGTCCTCGACTTTGTCTTTGGGAACACCGACCGTCAGTTCAAACTTCTTATTCTTGACGCTGTAGTCGGATGTGGAGATGTTTTTGACCTGCCGATCGCCGATCCATTCCCTAAGTCCGGGAATGTCTCCCAGCCAGCCATAATCCTCTTCGGACGTGGTGGAAGGAACCAGGGTGGCTATTTTGCTCCAGGCGGGCTCCACCCCGATAAACCCTTTCTGGAATGCGGCATTGAAAGCCCTGAACAGTATTCCTAGATTGTTTGCGTTAATAATCATGCCCGTATTTCTCCTTTCCTACCGGAAATCGACCCAGACCCCCAGGGAGTCCACATCGAACACTTTGCCCGCCACGGAGCGGGTGCTTGAGCCGCTGGTTTTCGCAACGGTTTGATCGTCCACGATGTAACAATTGCTGCCGATGTCGGCCCGAGTGATCTCGTCCGTGCTTGTCGAATTCGCGAAACGGAAGATCCCTTTCTCAATTTCGACATTGAGATCGCCTGCCGAACCGTTGCTGTTATCGACCGTATCTTTCGCCCTTCCCATTCCCAGGAGCGTCGTCGCCGTTGCTCCCGGTGTGGCGTTGCCGCTGGCGTCTTTTGCCGTAAGCGAACCCCCGTATATCTTCTTTGCCGCTGCAGCCGGAAGGCTGATGAGATCACCGCCACGGGCGGGAGTATCTCTTTCCGCTGTCAATGCCCCCATAGTTTCATTCCTCCTTTATCGTTCTTAGGGGTTGTACTTCTTGTATTCATCTTCACTGATGCCCATCTTGGCGATGACATCCTTCTCCTCGGCATTTAGCGCCTTGTCTTTGTTGTTGGGATCTTTGCCGTCCAGGTTCGTATCACCCCCGATGACCGGGGCGGCGGCAACATATTGTTTGAATCGTTCCAGGCCGCCTTCCTGTTTGCACTGGGCCTTATGGTAATCAACCGTTGCCGGGGTGATCTTGCCCGCCTTCAGAGCCGCATCGATCTCCGCATTGATGGCAGTTTCCAGATCGACAGCTTTTCGGTCGTTCAAAGCCTGTTCGGCATTGGTTGCCCGTTCAACGGCCTTGTCGTAATCAGCCCGAGGGACAAACTTGTCGAGAGGGGGATTGTCCGCCCGGTTTAAGGCTGTGGCGTGTTCCTGTTTCATTGTGTTGATACTGTTCAGAGCCTCGGCGAAGGTTGCCGTGGCCGGAAGTCCCAGGGCCGCAAGCAGTTGTGCCAGTTCCATAGGTTCTTTCTCCTTTCTGTCATGGTTAGTCTGTTCGTTATTGAGTGCCGCCAGATGCAGGTTGGGCTGATTGGTCAAGCCCGCCGACGTGATCCGGACGATCCGGAGCGATTCCTTTTCGTAAACGAATACCGGGCTGATGTATCGGTATTCGCGGTTTCTGATCTGCTCGACGGCCCTGGCAGTCCATTCCACCCGCACCCAAGGTGCGCCCTCACGCAGTTCCATCTCCTTCATCCATCCGGCTGCCGGGGCCTGGTCACCATTCGGGGCCTTGAGTTCCGAGGCGTGCTCCCAGTCGATGGGAAGATCCTTGCCTTCGGCGGCAAAGGCGGC
This sequence comes from Syntrophus sp. PtaB.Bin001, assembly GCA_002067815.1. GTDB lineage: Bacteria > Desulfobacterota > Syntrophia > Syntrophales > Syntrophaceae > Syntrophus. The sequence continues at coordinate 17,695 of MVQR01000001.1, forward strand.
GATAATGACGTCTGGCCGGTCATTGATCCAGGTCCTGCCGTCACGGCCTTTGACCTCCGTTCCGGCAGGCAGCAACTGAATCCACTCGGGAACCGTCCCGTCCGCCCGGAGTTCGATGTTCAAGGCAATCCCTCGGGGCATGCCGTCTTCGGAATTAAGTGAGATTACAAATTTCATTTGAATGCTCCTGTTTTGCCGGTTGATTCTGCAATCAGCTTTTCCACCTCGGATTTTCCAAGTAACCGGATCGCCACTTGCAGAAGCGGGTTGTCGGCCCCATCCTTAAGGACCGCGAAATCAGGAGAACCGATTATGTCCCGGATAGCCGCCTGGACCAGATTGCTTTCCGCTCCCTCAAGCTTTCCTGCCAGAAACCGGGCAGTGTTTTTTAGCCGGGTCTTCCCCGGATTCGTATCAAATCCGGGATCGATGCCCTCAGGCACCTGGATGACCTCACCGGTTCGCTTGTTTAGCCAATCCCGGTATTTGATTTGCGGAGCCTCTGTCTTGACCGGCATCATTCGCTCTTTCCGCCTTCCGGTCGGTAATCCGGTTTCGGGATCTCGTTCGGGCAAAGCTTTTGGATCGGGAATCCCCATCCTTTCCAGGTCTTGTTTTTCCGCTTCGCTTACCTGGCGGACATGACATTTGCAGCCGTAGGCGTTGATCGGCATATGAGTGTTCCACCAGGGATCGTCGATGGGAAGCAGGGTCCCGTTCCAGTTCAGGTGTTCCGGCCGGTGCTTCTTTGCCGATCCGACCTGATAGAGCAAATATGGCAATGCCTTTTTTGTCCGCTGTGCCCTTTGCCATTGCCCGGCGGCTCTGGCCGTCCGGCAGTTGACGTCGTAGATGGTTTTCAATCGCCGGGGACTGCCCAACTGAACGTCCAGAGTTTTTCCCGTCAGCGGGTCTGTCTGAGCCTGCCTTCCCCACCAGCCAAGCCGTTGTAAGGTGGGCATCAAAGTCTTTTGAAATTCCCGCAGGGTGATTCCTTCAGCAATGGCTTTTTCGACCTCTGTGCGGATCGCCTGGAGCACGTCCATCTGAGTGGCCTTGGCCACCGTGAATGCGACCGCATGTTCTTCCCTCCAGACGTCCCGGTAATCCCATCCAGGCTTCCAGCCCTTGTTTTTTATGTAATCGACAGCCTCTTTCGGTGCCGGTCCGGGAAATTTCTTTTTCGAGGCCATGCTACACCTCGTCAGTAGCGGCACCCATCGCTCGTGCCTTCAGCATGGCCGACGCAAGGGAGACGGTGAGCTGCTCGCCGCTTTGTTCCGGGTACAATTCGGCAAGACGATCCAGCAGGTCCTTTAGGGTGCCGCCGGATCTCACCAGTTTCTCAACCAGGGATGCCAGGGGAGCCAGCAGCGGCTTCACAACCGGTTCCCAATCATCAAGAGCCTCGTTCACAAGCGCATCCACGGCATCCTCACCGTCAACCGTTTCATGATTTGCGGATATGCCGCAGGATGGGCAAGCGTGTGTTTCACGGTTGGCGGCAACGTCTTGCTTTTCTGGCGGTTCATCTTTTGCCGGTTGGGCAGTTCCGGCAGCGGACAGCAACTCCGCATTCTTAGGCGGATCGGGCAGCCCCAGCTTGTCGCGGATAACGGACTGCTCGACCTTAAGCCCCAGCGGCACCAGTTTATTCAGGGCATCGGCCAATGCGGCCACGTCCTCTTTCTCGACAGATCTTAGAAGGATGACAGGATAGTTTTCCTGCGGCCCGAAATTGAGGTCGATGAACGGCCGGACGAGATCCCGGTTCAGGGTCTCTTCGACCTGCTCGGCGTCGTCGTCACGGATGTCGTCGCGGACTTCCGACTGCAGCTTTTCCTCTCCCAGCTTGCCGGGTGTGCCGCCTGAGGACGACGTCTGCCCGAGGACGGCCTTGCTGATCAGGTTGTCCATGTACTCGGCGAGGATCTTGAAGAACTCGTTTGCCCCGGAGGACTTTCCCGCCTCGATCAGCTCGATCATCATGGAGTCCGGGAAAACGGCGGCGGCATCGCTGCCCAAGTTGGCCACCGCCATCTTCAGAATGTCGATGTCGGATTTTGACGTGCCGTTCTGGTATTTCCCCATTCTGAGCGGCATGCCGAAAACCTCGGCGAAGGCCATCCAGTCCTTGACCGTGTAGCCGGAACACATGAACGCCCAGGCCGCGAGTCTCGCCAAACCATTGCGGATCGGGATGCCCGATTTGATTACGGGGATGTGGACGATGAACTTGTACGGAGCCAGGGGAATACCCTCGGCCATGTTTGCCTCATCCCTCAGGCGCAGTTCCGAGCGGCTTACCATGTCCCACTGGAAATACCGGGGATCTCGCCATTTATAGTTCGGCATCCAACGGGGTCCGGAGCGGTCCCAGAGGATCTCGACAACACTGAAGCCCTTGGCGATGCCGTCCAGGAGATTCTTGATCATGCTGCGGGTGCCCGGTCGTCTGATGACGTCCCGTAGGGCATCCGCCAGGTCCTTGTCCGTTTTACTGTCGCTGTAGGCTTCCACGGTCAGGGGCAATCTTGAGACGGCAAGTTTTCGTTTCGCCAGCTCGGCTGCGTAATGGAGGTTCCTCTCTTCCATCTCTTCGGCCAGGCTCAGGTAACGGTCGTGATTGCCTTCGGCGGCATCCTGAAGCAGAGCGGCCAGGCGTTGCGGCGTGAGCCCGGCGGCCACCTGGTCCGTCCAGACCGTCCGCACTCCGGCCAATGTAGGAGCCGCCAATTCCTGGGTAAGCTGCTCGCGTTCGATCGGCCTTCCGTATGCGTCAACCAGTGTCGACATATCTCTCACCCCAAACACACTGCGCAGGTCGATTCCAAAAAGCCCTTTTGAGGGCCGTTGACATAGTTATAAACGGTGTCAATGAAAATACCGGCCATCTTTACGGTCAGACTCCTCCAAATCGATTTTGAGGCATTTTCCGGCATAGTGATCACCAGAGCCCTGCATTGCGTCCCAAACCGGCCGTACAGACCACGGGACGAGGTTTTTCAAAGACGTCTTCCTTCTTTACGGAAGAATAGGCGTATTGGACACAGCCGCCCTGCAAGTTGCTGATCGCCATTTCCGCGGCGTCAGGGCCGTCGTCATGGACGGCCGGATTGAAGATGTAGACGAACTGCTCGATCAATATCTTTTGATCGCTGTGGTTCTTCTCGAAGAGGATCTTCCCGTGCTCCCACAGATAGCTGCAGGTGCCGACGATCCGGGCGATCTTGTTGGCGTTGTGCTGTATCGGGTCCCAGGGCAGATATCGACCCTCATCCTTGGCGTAGTTCTGGATCGCCTCATGGAGGAAATCCTTGAACATGTTCTCCTCGATGACGACGATCCCCGGATAGGTGTCGTTCTGCCGATAGGCCGCGGCAAACATCTCGCTGATCGGGCGGCGCTTGATCCAGGCATGCATGCAGGGGAAAATCATCTCCCTGGGGTCCAATCCGAAAGTGACGACTGACCGGAAGTCGCTTCCCTTGGTGCTCGTTCCGGAGGCGTCCACGGCGGTGCAGAAGATCAGTTCGCGATTGACCACCTCGATCCGCTCGAAGTATTTGACCTGCTCTTCCGGAAACGGGGTGTCCTCGGTGCCGACCTTGTTGCGGTACTCCTTGTTGAAGGTGAACGTGCCGACGTCGTGCTTTTTCTTCATCAGCCTTTCCATCGGCCAATTGGCGGGCCACAGGGAGCGTTCCTCCGGAGTCCCTTCATCCAGGATGGCGTCATACACCTTGGAGACGTAACGGCGCTTCCCTTCGTCGTCCTCCTCGGCGATCAGTTTGGAGATGGCGGAAAGCGGATGGAAGAGGTTGCCGACCATGATCGCCGAGTAGCCTTTACCCAGGGAGCCCAGGACGGCCCCACGAATCCAGTCGATGATTTTCTTCGTGGTCCGTGGATTCTCGACGGTCTCGTCGTTTTCCATGTCGTCGAAAATCGCCATGTCCGGCCGGTACTGGCGGTAACGGATGCCGCGAACCTTGTCTCCCCGGCCGCGGGCCAGGACCTTGACGCCGTTTGCCGTCTCGAACTCATCGTCACTCCAGTTCTTCGTCTTGAACGTACCGAAGTCATGCTTGAGCCGCGGGTTCTCTTCCAATTCCAATTTGATCTGCAGGCTGAAAGCCGCCGCCTGCTCGTGCGTGTCGGAGCAGGGCCAGATAAACCGTTTCAGTCCATAGACGATCTTGTGAACCGGATTGCCCAGGGTGAAAAAGGTGGATTTCGCGAACTCGCGGGGAGCGCCGACCAGGGCGAACTGATCCTCCAGCCAGGTTATTTCCTCCCATTCCGGGTGGCACTCGCCAAAGGGCACGCTGAAGTAATGCGGCAGATAGGTGGAGAAGAAATAGAGCAGGTCGGTTTCCCCCCGCATCTTTCTTTCCAACTGTTTCTCAGGCGTATCGTTTTCGAAGGGGGAGACTGATTCGCGAATCCACTTCTTCAGCTCCTCGACCTGCTTGTCGAACTGCCCCTCGGTAAGATTCGGCCGTTTACGCATTGCCATCGGACATGCACTCCGTCTTGAATTTCATCGTCATTGCGTCAAAATTGCTTGCCAGGACCTTCAGCCCCTCCGGATCATTCTCACGCAGCCAGGCAGCGACCCACTGCAGATTCTCCAGGAACACCTTCGCCTTGTCGTATCCCGCCCCCTGGCTCTCGACTGCCTTGAACTTCACGACCAGAGCCCCGAGCTTGGAAAGATTATCGAGGGTGCACCCCTCGATCGCTCCCGGCTGCCGCTCTTCGGCGAAGGTCAGCTCCCTCTCCAGGAGCGCTTCCATCCTAAGTCCGAAGGACGCCTTGCGGGATCGGGCCTTGTCCCACTCGTCAAACTCCTCGCCCGGCTTTTTGGTCTGGCTCTTCCAGGAGGAAAGGGTTTGCCGGGAAACTCCCAGGTCGGCTTCGATGGCAGTCAGTGATTTCCCGTCGACGTACATCTGCCGGGCAAGAGGTTCCAATTGTACGCGGGCTCCCTTTTCGGCCATTACGTAAGCTCCGCCTCCAGGCGCTTAATCTCGGCAAGGGTGACGTTAAGGTCCGCCCATTTGGATTTCAGTTCATCCCACTGGCTGTCCACTTCATTGACAGGCAGTTCCTCAGGATTCTTGAGGCCGCAATCCAGATTGATGGAGATGGTTTGGGCCAGACTCTCGATTTCCATCCGCAGGCGTCGGGCGCTGTGTTCGAGGTTTGTTTTTTTCACCCGCCGCATTTCGTTCTGTACGCTCATGAGTTCATCCCGGACGTTTGGCCATAATTTCATGGCAGGGTGTGCGGTTCTTCAGGTATGTAACCAGTTCCGTGGTAGCCGCCGTGGAAAGACGGATCGTGTCGGCCTGCTCGGAGGCAACCTTCTCATAGTTCTTCACGAGCTTGACGTTGTTCTCGTACATCTTCAAAGCCGCTTCGTGCCGCTTTTCCATTGATCGGGATACCAGCCACAGGACAATCCAGGGGCCGAAAACGACGGCGGCGATAATGGAGCCGATGGGCCAGGTGCCCACCTTGGATACGGTAGCCGAAATGGCCGTAAGAGCCGCAATCTGCTCAGGGGTCATTTGCCAGTCCTTTCTTTTTCTCTTTGGCACTCCACACAGCGGATAGCCTTGGGGACGGCTTCCAATCTAGCCGCCCCGATCTCTTCGCCGCAGTCAATGCAGCGACGCCTTTCCCCCGGTCCCGCTCCTTTCGGATGAAAGCCGGGGCTTCGGCTTTCTTCACTCCCCAAAAAGTTATCCCGTTTCCCGGCATAGTGTTTCCTCAGGGACACCTGCCGGAAGAATTCTTCGCTCTCCTGAGCCAGGTCAATCTCGTCCATTTATGACTGCTGCACTGTTCCTCCAGTGACATTTGAATCCTTCGCAAACACGGCAAGCAAGGTAAGCCCGATCACACTGACCGCCTGGCCGAGTTCCTGAGGAAGGCCGATTAAAGGAAAGATTTGTCCCAATGCGCCCACTGTTCCGAATAATGTCGTTTTCCAGTTCTTCATAATTCCCTCCAGATGGTTAAAATAGTTGATTAAATGGACTGCCTAATCATCCTTCCTGAAGTGTGATGCACCGCCCAGTCTTACTCCGAGCCATTCCTTGTCGTTTTGGATATGGTCGATCCAGCCGGGATAAAGGGCATCCATCAACTCATGGAACATTTCATCCCAGGCCTCCCGCGGAAAATCATAAGGACAATCATCGTCATAACCGAAATCATGAGGCACGGCGGCAGGCCAAGCCCTGTCACGGTACTTTTCATAAACAATAGGTATCTTGGGGATGCTCGGCCCGTCCGTCCGCGTTCCTGCCGGAACAACTATCCGCCCGACATGTTTGCTGTTGATTATGAACGGTTCCGCGACTTCCCAGTGACCGTCGGTTAACCACCGCAGGACAAGGTCCGTTTCGAAACATTCCGGAAGATTTGAGAGCTTCATTTCGCTGCCTTCTTCACTCTGTGATTCCCTCAAATAAAACCGCCGGTTTGTCCGGGAGCGGAGTTTGAAGACTCCGCTCCCGGTAAAGCCGACAGTCTTCGTCAGGAGGTGTTTAATTGAATGGGAATTTAAAGGATGTTGAAACTTAAGGCCACGAAACTACTTGGGGAATTGAACTGTAGATATGCTGGGGGGATAAGCTATTCGTCAAAGAGTCCTGCCTGCTCATAGACGGGCTTTTTCCTTAAGATCTCACGAATCCAGGTCTCCGTGAGCCCGTACTTGCGGGCCAGTTCACGGTGATTGAATCCGTTGAATTCCGTGCGGATCTTTTCGTCACGTTTTTGCAACAACAGGCTGTCGATCTTCCGGAAGTAGAAGTCCATGCCGCCGATGTGACGGGAAAGCTTGAGGGTGTTTTCAATGCCGATGATACCGGCGATCACTTGATATGACTCGGGAAGGCTCTCTATGGAAATGTCTTGCGCAATTTCGGCGATCCAGTCGTTATTCATGGTCTCTTTTCCTGATGTTCGAGAAGGCCCTTGAGGCCCTCGATGGCGTTCGACGCCTCGTCGGCCGTCTTGATCCGGTCGATCTTCATGTATTTTTTAAGCCACTTGGAAAAGCCGTCTTCGACCTTCCAGGCGATCTTTTTCACGAGCACATCGATCATTTCCAACTGATCCCGCGACGGCAGCAAAACCACGTTGCCGGACTTTGACCTTTGCCAGCGGGTACGCCGGGCGGTCCCGCCGGTCTTGATGTAATTTGATTTGATTTTGAACCCCAGGGTCTTTACAAAATAATTGATGACACTGTCCGCTTCAAAGTAAGTCAGTTCCTTGCTGGAATTCTTTTTCCCTTTGGTCTGTGCGCCGAGAATCAGCCGGTAATCGTCTTCCGACAGACCGAGCTGGGTGCGGGCGATATGCATCAACTGGATTTGTTTCGCATCAATCATCTTCGCAGCCATCATACCTGCTTCCATTTCTTTTTCAGGTCATCGACGGCCTGACGTGCCGCCTCGGACATCTGCACCGGCTGTTCCTCTTCTTCCGGGCGTCGTTTCCGTCTGGCGGCTTCCCGATCCGCTTCCATCCTTGCGGCCAGTTCCGCAGCGATCTCCCAGGCCACATGCCGCAGATAGTTATGGTTCTTCAATCCCTTCGGTCCGGTTGCAATAGTTGTTTCCATTGCCTTGCCCCAGATCTCCGCAGGACAGGGCCGCGTCTCGCCGCCCTGCCAGTGGACTGTTCCAGTCTCGACCAGTTCTTTCAGGCTCCGGGCAACGACAAGGGCTCGTTTCCAGGGAAGGGCCTTGGTCCCCTGGCGGAAAAGCCCAAAATAAGAGAGGCTCTGACGCAGCACAGGAGGCGGCAACTGCGTCAGGGTCTTGAAGAAATACCGGATGGCCGTGTCGTTAGTCCAGGCTTCCGCGCTGGCAATGGCTCCGCAACTCGGACAAACAAGCCTCATCTATGCCGCCTTCTGAGCTTCCTTCAGCTCATCTTCCTTGAGCAGGGCGTCGACAAACTTGTCTATCTCGCTGTCCGTGCTTTTGATCACAACCTGGTCGCTGCTATCCTCGACAGTCACACCGATCCGCTTCAGATCTACTGCGGGCAGGTTCGCCAGGGCGTCTTTTATCGGTTTTTCCGTGGTCTTGATCAGGATGTCTTCCTGGTCGGGCAGGTGTTTTTTAATCAGTTTGATCACCTGGTCGTCGTCCGCCCAGGAGATCTTTCCCTTCGCTTTCTGGAAACCGATCTTGACGCCGTGAAGGATCATGGTTTTCGGCTTCACAAAAAGAGACCGGCTTTCTTCCAGCGCCATTTTCAATATATTCTGCTTTTCCGCGACGGTATTGACCGCTACTTTGATCTTCGGCAAATGCTTGCGCCTGAGGACGGCGATTTCATCTTCCAGGGTGCTAACATGATCGATAAGTTTTTCCCGCTCTGCTGCAAATTCTTCCGTAAATTTTTCGATGTCTCCTAAACTTGCCATATTCATTATCCTTTCTTTAATTTTCCGTACCGGCACTAAAAATACTTGCCAGGATCGCGGGATTGTTGTACGAGCATATCGCCGTGTCGATTTGATCGTTCCGTACTCTGCAGAAAAGTCCATTGCCTACGCGATGTTTGCCCGTGACTTCCGTAAAGAGATTGGCTTCATTTTCTAAGTTATTATTCGACACGGCACCCCCCCTTGGCCATTACCGCTTGATCTTCACTCACCTCGACAGAATCCTTACGAAAGCAGGACCGAAGTGAACCACAGCAAAGATAATCACGATCCAGCAGACCGCCCTCAGGTACCTCTCCTTTTGAAGTAGTTCATCGTCCCAAGGCTCCCGCTCGATATATGTTTGAAATCTCTTGATCATAGCGCCATCACCTTCACAGACTTTCGCTGCTTTCTATCTTCATGACGATGCCTTCCGTGACTTTCGGCATGCCTAGTTCATAAGCCATGTTCATGGCCCGGACTGCGTAATTGTTCACGATAAGCGGATAGGCATGAGACACGGTCCTGTTCTGCCGATCCATCGTTGTCAGTCGGCGGGAGAAGGCGGCAAAGGCGTCTTCCTCAAAGATGTCTTCCACCTTGGCCCCGATCCGTTTGAACTTCAGGACCAGATAGTCTTTTGTATTGCCGTTGAGCCCTTTGATCTCTGCCGTCTGGATTCTCCTGATCACTTCCCGCATGTCGATATGCCGGGTTTCGTCAAGCAGATTCTTCAGCTCGGTCTGGCCGACCAGAATGATCCCTAGAAGCTTCCGGTAGCCGTCTTCCAATTCGTAGAAGCGCTTTAGATACTTCAGGGTATTCGTATGTAGATCATGGGCTTCCTCGATGATGAGGGCTGACCGGAACCCTTGTTTCGCCCGTTCCAGGAGAAGTCTATGCACTTGGCGTGTTTTGGCTTCCAATCTCATTGCCGGTCGTTGCTCGGAGAGATCCATGACGATTGCGTCGCAGATGCTGGCCGCATTGACCCGCGTCTTGTCGATCATCTGTGGAAATATTACGATGACGTCGCCATCCCTTTTTAGCTGCTCGACCACTCTTCGCCGCATGACGGATTTGCCGCTGCCCACCTCGCCGATGACGGCCAGGAATCCACCATGTCTGGCGGCATCGATCATGGCCGCCTCGATGTAGCGGTGTTCCTCGCTCATGAAAATGTCCGAATCCTTCTGAATGTCGTCGATGAAGGGATTCCTGAATATCTTGAAATACTTCATTACCTCCTGACTGAGCATCTCCACCTCCTCCTTGATGATTAGCTTTTCCGGATCGCCCGGAACCATTACTGGCTGGTGTCTGGTGTTCCAGGTTTTAGCACCTGTTCCCGCTGGCGTTTGATTTCGAAGTTCCTTTCCTAGAGTCGTCCAGATATCCTCAACCTTGAGCTTTCGCTCAATCAGCCATTTCATGGCTTTCTTGTCATTTCTGATTATTGCCTCGACCTTTGGCTTGAAGTTGGAACATTCCCTGGGAAGATAATTTCGATTCAAAGCCAAGTTGATCAATGGCCGGGACAGATCGAGTTCTTTGCCGATCCGGGATTGACTGATTCCACAATCCACACACAATTCCTTCAAAAGGATCGGTTCAAATGTCAGGTTATAGGGCGTTACTTTCCTTCTCATACTTCCACCTCCTTATCCTGTAGCTTCAATGCGATGGCTTTCATCCGCCATCCAGGTGCCTTCCTGTATTGCCCGGATCACAGTTTCTGCCTCTTTGATGTCTATGCCGCTTTCGTAACGTTCACGAAGTTCACGGTTTAAATCCGGGGTGATGATGCCGATTTCCGCCCTGAGTTGCTTTAGGAACTCCACAAAAGATATCCGCCTGGCAGCGATGCCTCTTGAAACGGTAGCCGCATCCACTCTTAATTGATCGTTGACAGGAAGATCCGCGGGCTTCACCTCCAGAGGCGTTCCCTTCTTTTCGATAAACTCCACATTGCCCACCTTGTCCGCCTGATGCCCGAAGACTTTGAGCGGTGATTCATGACCGACAGGCGGGGCGTCCGCCCGGCGCTTATCCCCGGTTCCTTTCCATTTGAGGCCCCAGGATTCCGCCTTCTTCTCCATTTCCGTCTTGGCCTGCTGCGTCGGAGTTTGTTTTATGCTCTTGTATTCCCCGAATCTAACGCCGCTGGTCAGGCGTCCGTATTCGTCCTTCGGGATGGGTTTGCAGAGCCAGACATAGCCGTTGAAGTGGACCTCGATGTTCGGGTATTCATAAGGATGGCGGACTACGCTGACCGTCTGCCCGGCCGCCTGGGGATCTTCGATCTGGTATTGGCGGTTGTCCACGCTGATGATTCTGGCACCATTTGCCGTCCGTGTGATGGTCGGCTCCTTTATCAGGAGGCGGTAAAGTTCAATGTCCGGGCACAGCCGGAGCTGTTCAGCCGTGATGTATGACCAAAGGACCGAACGGGGAGCCACGTCCCGCATCTTCGGGACGGCGTTCATGTAGATGCACCAATCCAGCGCCCAGCGGTTCAGTTCGTCCAGATCGGCAGGACGCTGGAATTTGAGCCGCCCTTCAAACCGGTTGATGTAGTGCATCAGCCCTTCGATGGCTCCCTTCGCCCGAGGGTTGCCCGGCATATGCAGTTTCAGGTCGATCCGGAGGGCTTCGAAAAGGGCCTGATTGGCCTTGGCCGTCATGATGGAACCGCGGTCGGCAATCAGAATGAAGGGAACCCCATGAAAACGGTATTTGCCTAGCTTCGTTCCTGATGATCCGTTCCAGGTCCGTTTGATCATCTCGTCCTTGGGCCGCATGGCTTCAAAAAGAAACTGCGAGCCGTCCGCGGCTCGTTCGCCCGACGCATAGAAGTATTTGAAAAAGAAGGCCCCGGAGCAGTGGTCAACCACCGCATAACGGAGCAGTTCTTTTTTGATGGTCTTTGCCGTCTTGACGAGCTTGTTCTTGTACAGGGTCATTTCCGTGTCCCGTTCGCCCAGGCCCTTTGCCGTATCAAGGAAATACTGGAGGCAATTTGTCACATCGAATTGCCAGACATGGTTGGGATGATCGGATAAGAGGATCTGATGGGGAGACGGTCGGAGCAGATCCCTGGCGGACACCTGCTCCTGGCGCATGCGGGATAAAAACCATCCTGTTGAAACGCCGCCCGTGCTGACTCCCGAATCTTCAAGAATCATCTTGGCGTCGCAGGCGGGAAGAGGGATTTCATTGGATGTTCGCCTTGAGGTCAAAAGCAGGGCCGAGGCTTCGACGAGGACTTCTTTCGGGGCCTTGGATTGTCCCTTTGTCGCCCGCATCTTGCGGAAGCGAATCCCTCGCGTTGCGGCCCAGCGATTGACCGTCCCCTTGGAAACACCGTAGTGATCGGCCAGTTCTTTTATCCTCTTCGATGCTTCTCCCGCTTGGAGTCCCTGTAGACTCGCCTGGACGTGATCCAATATGGTTCCCGATACTGCCATGATTATCTTTCCTTCGCGGCCTGCCTTTGATTGATCTTCTCTTTGTAAGCTTTACCCATCCCTCTAGTCAGGGGCAGGTTGTCGACAAGGACCTCAGTCGGGGGAAGTTCCATTTCGGTGATTTCCCAGGGGACATCTTCGGCATTCCTGTAAAATTCATGGAGATCCAGTCGTTCTTCCATGCAGACCTTGCTGATGAAGATGTAGAGGAAATAGAGTTGCCTGAGGGCGATTTCCGGGGCTTCTCCCGGTTTGATCTGTTTCTTGATGTCCGCGATTCCCTGGATAAAGTTCGTTTGCACTTCTGCCAGGAGATTGATGGCGTCCTGCTCTTCTTCCGTCAGGTCCGTCTTCTTGACCGTCTTCTCCAGGCGGGAAAGCTCCCGCTCCATTTTCTTGATGACGTCTTCCTTGGCCTTGATAAGCCGATCCTTGGTCCGGATCGTGGCGTCTTTCTCTTCAACCTGTTGTTTATGGGATTCTTCGAGTGTTTCCAGAAGCGCCTGGATTTCGTCTTTGTGTTCGGCATCCAGGGGGACGGTTTCGCCGTTGTATGTGATGGCATTTTCGGCGATTTCCGCCGATTTTTCAGATACTGCCATTCCTAAGTATTTGATTTTGCTTATTTCAACTCCAGAAAAATTGGCGAAATCCGCCAGAAATTCTGTTCTGAAAGGTTTAAGATCAAGCAATTGTTCATCGATCCTGCGCCTATCGACACCAACATGTTCACAAAACTGTTCCCATGTCATGCCCGCTTTTGACCTATACTCTTTTGATTCCTTTACCTGCTTTAACATCAGAAGACCAAAGAAGGCTGATTGTGATTTTTGAAAATTTGTGGCTTTGATCTTGCCAGCCATCTCAAAGATGTTGGCTATTGCTTTTTCCTTCTCCATCTGTGTTTCTTCAGCATTCTTTTCCATTTCTCGTCTTATGATTTCGTTTGATTCTGCTGAGTCGGAGCAGGCTTGTATGAAATTATCCGCTTCTGTTGCCTTTCCCATTTAATTGCCTCCTGTCAGTTCTGATAATTCCTGCTGTGCTTTGTTTATTCTGCCTTCGAGGACCGATTTACGACGTGCCCAGATCACGGCCAGCCGCATGCCAAGGACATATCCATCGCCGATTTTCTCGACCCACCGCAGATCGGCCATTGTCCCGACCTGGCGGAATATGTTGTCAATGCTCAATCCGGTTCGGCGGGACAATTCAGTGATGCTGAGCGGTTCCCTTGTTTCCTGCAGGGCATTGAGAATGGCGTCTGTTGCGAGGAGTAGTTCTATTTTTCTGCAACTCTTTGCTGCCATCGCGTCCTCCTTATTTCTTAATTCCCCGGAATTCTTTCTTGAGCCGTTGCATTTCGGCGATCGCATCGTCCAGTTTGCCGATGGCGAGCTTCCGAACCTCTTCACCGGAGATGACCCGCGCCTCTTCGGCCTGTGCCAGGGTGGCAATCGTTTCCAGAGATCCGGTAATGTGCTGGATTGCGTAGATAAGAACTGCAGGCAGAGGATATTCCGTGGGTTTGGATAAATAATGATTCAGCATGTGGATGGAAAGGCGCTTTGATGTGCCGAAATAGGCATTGATGGCATCCACCAGTTCTTCCCGGCTGCCGCCCCACGATCTGATGGCGCTCTTAACCGTTCCGGCGATTTCGATGCAGGCCTCTTCGTAACTTTCAACACGGAGGGGTTTTTCCGGACCGGCCAGCAGCTTTATCCGGAGCGTTTCATATTCTTGAATGGGGGTGTCAAAATCAAAGGATCGTTGTTTGGGATCTAAATTTATTCTTTTTTTAGACATTGACTTACCCTTTCATAACGGTTATTTATTTTACCGTTTATTTATGCGGCCCTAGCCACCTTGGATGTGGATCGTTTCGGTGGTTGTAGATAATATTCGGGAAATACCTCGGTGTGTGTTTTCCCGAGCCGCTTTGCGATGGCCCGCATAATCCTGTCGGAAACGATGATCCGATGTATGACCTTGGAAACAGTCATTGCCGAAACCGGTGGGTCAAGTTCGTCAGCAATGGCCTTCTGACTTGTTTTATTTTTTTTCAGTTCGTCCTGTATTTCGGTGGGAGACATACGCTTACTCCTTGTCTATTTCTTTATTGCGTTTAGATAACGGTTAGAGAAATAGATTATTAATTATCTATTGTCAAGATAAAATTTTATCTATGGGGATATTCCATGACTCCCGGTGAACGGGTTCGAAAAATCAGAGAATCGGTAGGAATTACGCAGGCTAAATTCGGCGAGCCACTAGGTTTTAAGTGGTACAAGATAAAAGACATAGAAGCGGGAAAAATAAATGTATCCCCAGAAATAGCCAAGAAATTATCTAATGCCTATTCCATAAGATTCGAATGGATACTGACAGGTGAAGGAAGCATGAAAACTGAAAATGTCAGATCCACAACTTCCGAACAATCAGCACATGAAGACAGTTCCCAGCCGGTCATTGAGGGAAACTACCAATCTAGATTCCGCGTCTCTGATGCTCTCACGATGTGCGCGCGCGTTCTTGAATCTGGCACCTCCTATGCGACAACCCTATATATGAACATCCACCATTTTGACCGCGCCATTTCTGCCGAGGAACGCATTAACCAGGTCGAGCAGAATCAAACAGAGATGGAGGTCAGAAACCAAGAAATCGAAGCCCGAAGCCAAAGTATCGAGCAGCAGATGAAGTCCATGATGCAGGAAATGGCAGGGTTGAAGGAAAAGATAGCTATGCTGGAAGAACAGAACGCTAACCTGCAGATACAGGTTACTCAGCCTAAAGAAATCATCAAATATGGAACTGACCCTACCGGAAATATGCTGGACCAGAACGACGGGGGGGCAGAGATCGACGACGTTCCGGAAGGCTCATGGGGATTCTAAACATCTGGCCCGTGGAATTGGAACGGAGAAAAAACAAGGATCGGAGAAAAGAACCGGTTCAATGACACCGGTTGATACATTTTTTTAGACGAAAAGAAAAATATAGCCTATCGAACTTAATTGACTTTCTCTTCGCAAGAATGCTCACGCTCATGAAGAATCTAAAAATCGCTGCTTTCATAATCCTTGCAGTCCTAGGCTTAGCCATAACCACAACTGCAGCCGAGATTCAGGTGTTTTTTAGCCCTGGAGGTGGTTGCACAGCAGCAATTATTCAGGAAATCAACCAAGCTAAATCTGAAATACTTGTCCAAGCATATAGTTTCACGTCAGCACCCATTGCAAAAGCTTTGTTGAATGCCCACAAAAGAGGAGTTAAAGTATCAGTTATCCTGGATAAGAGCCAGCGGACACAAAAGTATTCAGCCGCTACATTCCTTGCAAACTCCAAAATTCCTACCTACATCGACAACAAGCACGCTATCGCGCACAATAAAATCATGATCATCGACCAATCCGTCGTCATCACTGGCAGTTTCAACTTTACAAAAGCTGCGGAAGAGAAAAACGCCGAAAACCTCCTGATCATTAAGTCAAGGGCTCTTGCAGCCCGTTACAATAAAAACTGGGATGAACACAAAGCTCATTCAGATAATTACCTTGAACAAAATTAAAAATAAAATGGATTGGTGCACATGGATATGATTTATGGTTTTAGGAAGAAGCTTGTTGTTACTCGAAATTCTTTTCGAGGTCAAAGAGGTTGATTGGGAAATATTTAATAATCAACGGATATAGGAAGAGAATGATTAGGACCGAATTTTTCAGGCTCATTCAGAATTGCCCTATCTTATTGACAAAACATGTTTTGTCAATATAGTGGGACGCAAAATGGTTGAACATGATACAAAGTGTCTGACAGCTAAAGCGTTCAAGTTCAAGATAATTGAACTTTCTTATCCCAGCGGTATGACGTTCTTATCTTTTCTGCAAGTAGAGTAAAGAGAAAGTCATCTGATATTCGTAAGGCCAACTGATAAAGGGTATGGATGGAGTATTGCGGCTACGTTTGTAAGGATAAGGCAAAAAAGGAATGGATAACCTCACACCTGCGCAAAGAAGCATACAAATGGCTAAGGTGCACTCAAAAGACACTAAGCCTGAAATGATTGTTCGTCGTCTCGTCCACCATATTGGCTACCGCTATCGGCTACACCGCAAGGACTTGCCAGGAAAGCCAGATCTGGTCTTCGGACCCAGAAAGAAGGTTATTTTTGTCCATGGGTGCTTCTGGCACGGTCATAATTGTCCACTTGGAAGAATACCGAAATCAAGGGTGGACTTCTGGGAAGCGAAAATAAAAGCGAATCAAAACCGAGACGAGCAACATCTTGTAAAGTTGGAAAAAGCGGGATGGAGGTCTCTGATAATATGGGAATGCCAGCTTAAGAATGTTTTCGAGCTTGAAACTAGAATCAGAAACTTCTTGGAGTAACAAATGAATGCATCTGAAAATAGTGTAAATAAATACACTCTCTCACGATCGCATTGGAAACCGTTTGCAAATCATCAGAACCAGAAACTAAATTACTCTGTAGTGTCGTTCTATGCGGGATGTGGCGGCTTGGATTTGGGTTTCATCGGTAATTTCCAGTACAAAGATGAATATTTTCCACCTCTACCGTTCGACATCGTTGTCGCTTACGATTTCGACAACAAATGCGTTGAGACCTACAACAAAAACCTCGGGAAACATGCAGAAGAAAAGGACCTCGAAAATGCTTCTTCTATCTTGATGCCGGGCGCAGAGCTGCTTATTGGCGGCTTCCCCTGCCAGGACTTTTCCTCATGCGGGCCGAAGAGAGGGCTAAACTCTGAACGAGGCAGGTTGTACGAGACGCTTGTAAACTATATGAGAACTCATAAGCCCAAGGTTGTGGTTGCAGAGAACGTTCCACACCTAGCCAGAATGGGTGGTGGAGTTGTTATCGACACCATATTGAAGGACCTTGAGGCAGCAGGATATAGATTCGAAATTTGGAACCTGTGCGCCCCAGATTACGGCGTCCCACAAAACAGGACACGACTTTTCTTTATTGGGGTTAGGGAAGATATCGAGGGCATGCCAGAAAGGCCGATGCCTACCCACAATGGTTGCCATCGGAGCATTGAGTGGGCAATTCAGGACCTTGAAACGATCAGTGACGAGTCCGTCCCGAACCAGAGTCAATATTTTAAGGCAAGCAAAGCAAAGAATGGTAACGGCCAAGGAGACGAGAAAAGCAAGGCAGGACAACCTTCCTACACTATTCGGGCCAATGCAAAGTCAAGGGTTCAGTTCCATTACAAATTGCAGCGGCGTTTGACCGTTAGAGAATGCGCACGACTCCAGACCTTCCCTGATAATTTTGTCTTCCCTTTTTCAGCCACCACTAATGTGATGCAGATTGGAAATGCCGTGCCCCCGTTGCTGGCGTATCATGTTGCAAAGTCCGTCGCGGCATTCATGCAAAGCCTCGTATAGGAAGGAGCACACATGCTGCTAACTGTAGATATCACACCAAGTCCTAGAATTCTGCGTACATTGGGAGAGATTCCCTTTCAACCATGGCAGTGTATAGCTGAGCTTATCGATAACTCTATAGACGCCTTCGCGGAGGCGTCTCGATCTGGCACTTCCCTCAAAGAAAAGAAAATTAAAGTAACTTGGTCGAGCGATGCGGTTGGCGCTTCTGCGCGAATCATTGAAATTGTCGACACGGCATGTGGAATGGACCTTGCCCAACTTCAGAATGCCGCTAGAGCTGGATATTCAAGTAATGATCCTATTCGCAATCTCGGTCTTTTCGGTATGGGATTCAACATTTCTACCGCTAGACTTGGGGAGAATACTCGTCTCTTATCAGCCACGGAAGAAAGTTCGGAATGGACAGGGATTGAGATTGATTTTGCCGAGCTTATCAACTCGAAAAGTTATGCAGCTCGTGTGATTAAAGAACCAAAGAAGAACCCAGCAGAACATGGGACAAAGGTTGTGGTGTCAAGGCTTAGAGGCGAAACCTACATTCACCTACGCGACCAAGAAGCTGCGGTTCGCCGACAGCTAGAAAACATTTATTCAACTCTTCTCAGGGAAATAGATGTCGAAATATTTGTCCAGGCCAAAATACTTTCTCCGAAGACACACTGTGTGTGGAGCCGTTCCCGTTACGTCTCCCGTGATGGGAGACAAATCCCTGCTGTAATCGACATCGATCGAGATCTCGGCATTTCGCTGTTTGATGTTGAGAAAAATATGTACCTCTCCAGGTATGAACAGGAAAGAATGCGGGAGGAATTCCCTGATGGCAATTATCCCTTAAACATCATCGAACGGCAGAAGCGATTGAAGGGTTGGGTAGGAATTCAGCGATATGCCGATCCGAACGACTTTGGAATCGACTTTATTCGCAATGGACGTAAAGTACTCATAAGCAACAAAGACCTTTTCTCATGGGAGAACCCAATGACCGGCACGTCGAAGCTCGAGTATCCGGTCGAACTTGGAACAACGGTCGGTGGCCGCATTGTCGGCGAAGTTCATGTAGACTACCTACTGCCTACATACCAGAAGAACGACTTCGACCGCACAGACCCATCATGGTTGGAAACCGTGGAAGCGCTACGCGGTGTTGGACCAATGCTTCCCTTGGATAGGAAAGCGATGGGATATCAGACCTTAAACACTTCCCCAATAGGCTTACTCGCTAATACTTATAGACGTGTAGATCCAGGCACGAAATGTATTTTTGTAGAAAAATCAGTGGCAAGAGCCCTGCTTCAAGGGTTTCGGCGTAATGATCCGGACTATCAGAACGACGACAAATGGTGGCAAGCAGCACAAGAAGCCGACCGCTTGAATGCCACCAAGGGCGCAAAGAATGCACCGGTCGTCGACTCTGGTCCGACTCCCTCGGATAATCCCGACGATTACGGCCCGGAATCTGATTCTACGCCAACGGAGCCCCTGATCATACCTGTGGTCCCTGCTTCGACTCCAGTGACCTCTAATCTCGGCTCACTTATGATTAAATCCAGACAAATCACCTTGTGGTCCGGTGCCTACGCCCATTCAGACACAACTCCACCATTTCAGGTTAAGGTTTGGGAACTAATGTCCGACCAGATTTTGCGTAATGGCAAGAACGTTCCCTGTGCATTCTTCCAGGATGGTATCGAATGCGACTTTTTTTACAACCCTCGACATCCCTTCCTTGCTCAATTTCCCGTAGAACCTCGTCAATTACTGGTGCTTTACTTAGCCGAACGATTCAAGGTTCGCGACAGAGTTATGGACATCGGAGATGTTTTCACAGCGCTTGTCCAAAGCAAACTCCAGGATGTGCGCGTTGACAAGGCGTCTTTACAGGAAAAGTCCACGGCCATGTTCGAGCGGCTTCGAGAAAAACTTTTGGAAAGTTTCGAAGGGAAAAAAAGTCAAGTTCTGGATTGTATTCATGAGTCTAGCGGCGAGGTTGAGGAAACAGTACTCTCGATGCTTTCAAATGGGCCCCTTGTTTTGAAATTCCAAAATAAGGAAGATGAAGGGTTTGCTGCCCTCCGTTATACGCCTTTCCGGACACTACTTCGATTGATCGACAGGTTTCCCGAGGATCTTTTCGACGGCAAGGTCTTCATAGCACCCTATTTTTCGCTAACGTTGGCGGACTCACAGGCGACAGAGCGGGCCAGAGTGGAATCCAAAGATCGCATAATGTCGTTTTTGAAGGATGCCCTTTGGGTCCTTGGCCAAACCGGAGTTGTCTCGGCGGCTAGGGGCAAGGATGAATTGGCGCGCTGCGCGCACAGTATAAACTTTCTTGCACAGGAAATAGTCGATTGAGCTTTCTAACAGATGATATTATGAAAGGCACGGACTGGCGTGCCTTGGAGCGATCCGTAGCTCGACTGATGTCACAATGCGGATGGTTGGATGTAGCAATCATCGGTCGTTCCGGTGACATGGGGGCCGACATTGTTGGAACCCGCAAGAGTGCTGGGGCTATTCGGAGTTGGGTGGTTCAGGTTAAGGCCATAATGGGAGGCGGCTACGTTGGGACGAAAGGACTTGAGGAAATAATCCAAGCCCAGTCCATTTATGGAGCTCAAATTGCCGCCCTTGCCACTAATGGCGACTTTTATCCAGCTGTTTACAAAAGAAAAAAGGTTCTCGAAAAAGCCGGTTTTGAAGTAAGACTATGGAACGGGACCTTCTTAAAGGGCCTCATTGAGAAATGGCCTGAGAAACACCACTTAAATAGGCCGCTTCGAGAATACCAGAAAGTAATCATTGACAAGGCCATCCATATTTTCGACGAGGGCGGTCGTAGAGCTCAGTATGTTGTCGCTACTGGACTCGGCAAGACTGTCATAGCTGGAGAAATCGCAATCAGACTTTGGAACAAGGGGTGTTGCAAGATTTTAGTACTGTGCCATTCTCAAGACCTCGCATTGCAGCTTGAACAGGGATTCTGGCCCCGACTCGGCAAGTCAGTACCAACAAGATACTTTTTCGATGGGACGCCCCCATTGATATACGAGGGCGTCAATTTTGGCCTTTATCAGACTCTTATTGGGTATCTCAGCGGAATAGAGCCTGGCACCTTCGATGTCGTTATTGTGGACGAGGCGCATCACGCCCTTTCTCACGGTTTCCGCAAATGTGTAGAGCACTTAGCACCACGGTTCATCATAGGAATGACAGCCACACCATGGCGAGGGGACGGTAAGTCGATAGATGATCTATTTGGTGAGCCAATTGCCAGGGTTTCGCTTGTGGACGGTATGGCAATGGGATTCCTCTCGCAGGTCGACTATCGTCTTTACTGTGATAATATCGATTGGGACGCCATTCCGACTCTCTCACAAGAGCGACTTTCCATCCGTGATCTTAACAAGAGGTTGTTCCTTCCTCAAAGAGATGAAGCCGTTATGTCCAAGATCAATCTTGTCATAGGCGAAATAAAGAACCCTCGGATAGCAATATTTTCCCCTTCCATCGAACATGCGAAAAGGTTTGCCTCAATGTTGACAGCCAGAGGGATTCCTTGCGAGTCGTTGTCAATCAGTGACCGGGTCGAGAGAAGAAAGCGTTTGTTGGCATTTTCCGGCGGTAAGCTGATGGCTATTACAGCGGTCGACGTCATGAATGAAGGTATCGACGTTCCGGACGTGAACCTGCTGGTTTTTCTCAGGGCCACCCATTCGCGACGCATTTTTGTGCAACAACTCGGAAGGGGACTTCGTTTAGCTCCTGACAAGGACAAGGTTATCGTACTTGACTTTGTCTCAGATATTCGCCGAATGGCAGAAGTAGCCGAGCTTGATAAAGAGGCCCGTAATCGCGGGAAGCAATCGGAAAGCCTGTTCTTGCGGGATGGCGTAGTTAATTTCTCAGACCCTGCAGGTCAAAGATTTATTGAGGCTTGGCTCTCGGATGTTGCAGATCTAAGCAATGCGAGCGATACCGAAAAATTGAAATTTCCGGAGGGGCTGTGATGGCTATGGTTCTACCGAGGGAAGTTCAACTTAAAGTAAGAGAAGCTGTATACCGGAAAGCTGATGAATTTGGCTACATGCACAAGGGCCGTATCGAAAATGGCATATTCATGGAGAACCTAGTCAAGGACCGTGAGGTTGGGGGAATGCTAGCCCAGTACATCTTAAAGAATGCGATCAAGACATATATCAAGGATGGCATACTTAACCGGTATATGAAGGACAAAAAGAAAACAATTCTTTCTTCCAAGTCACATGATCTTCTCCTTATCATCCAGAAAATCTATCAGCAGGAGGCCTATCCAATTGAACAAAAAAACCAAGTCTTTCTCTTCCGTCTGGAGAACAACGATATTCTGCTGATTTCCCAGGGAACACTCTTGAAATGGGAAACAGCGCTTCGGAAGGCCCTCGAATTTGTCGAGAAGTCACCAGGGTTACCACCGGAAGAGGGAGTCCTTCACATAGTTCTCAACATAGCTTGCCTTGGACAGCCGTCTACAGAAGCCGACCGCGATCACTTAAAGAAAACTCTCGCCTACGTGGGCGTCGATATACATTTCGCTGACCTATTGTGAATTGAAAATTCGCGATCTTTGATTAAGTAACCACATGCTTAATCTTCATGGGTCAAGCTGAAACTGGTCTGGCAAGGGCTTGTTGCGTCTGATTCGCTTTATTAAGAAGAGTCTCAAACAGTGTTGTGAGAACTCCGATTACATTTGATCAGAGAAACCAGATGAAGATAAATTGTAATGGTTAAATAATTTAGATGCCAAACACACAAGGAGACAGCATGGATAACATTGGTATAATTGATGTTCTGACCGAGTCTGATGCATGGCGTTTATTAGAGAATGCTCTCTCAGAGAAGATACCGATCAATACTGATGTGTTTCGAGTTAAAATTGGTTCATGGCCTATTCTTCATTTGAAATTAGAAGGTGAAAAGTTCCAGTCATCTATTAATACGAAAATGATGACCGCTTTCTTAGAGTTACAAAATAACATCTACCGTACCTATGCAAAAATGCAATATGACATGGCTAATGGGAGGCTGTTGGCCAATAAAGAGAAGGAAGCTTTAGTATTAATGGTTGAAGTGCATGCCGGTAGTTCAGAACTCAAAGCCAAATTTGAAGAACTTGGGACGAAACTTCTCGAAGGAGCTATAAATAAAATGGAAGGTAAACATTATGTCATATTGGGTATCAGTGCGTTACTCGCATGGTCAAGCCCGTCAATTATCAATGGATATATCACAAGACAAACCGAACTTAAACAAATTGAGTCACAGATTGCACTTTCTAAAGAAGAGACTCGGCGACTTGAGCTTATGAAAGAAGCTTCACATCAGGTTTCTTATGTCGGCACCAATGTTATCATGACTGAAGAAGTTATAAATAAGATTTTTAAGAGCGCATTAACTGCAAAGTCAATAACCATAGGAGGTCACACTTATAATCAAGAGCAAGTTGGTAAATTAGTGCGAGCAGAAAGATCACCTTCTGATGAAGTGAGGATTGATGGTGAATATCGGATACTTAAAGTCGATAGTTCAAAAACTGATTTTTTCAAGGTGGAACTTCAAAACCCTAAAAACTTGAAAAGATTTTGGGCTGTTTTACAGGATGCAACGGTCACTAAAGAAAAAAACAAAGAACTTCTGCAGGAAGCAGAGTGGAATAAGAAGCCAATAAATTTGGCTGTTAATGCCAGAGAAGTTAAAGGTGAAATATCTACAGCAGTTATTATTGATGTTAAAGATCGTTACCTGAACAAAGAACCTGAATAGTATATGAATCATTTAAAGTTACGAAATGAAAAAAGAAATTAACCAGAAAAAATAAGGCATGTAATGTTAAGTCATATGCTTCAGGGATATTGTATAGCAGGGGGGACTTATAAATTATCGAGTATACTATGGAATATTTTTTGTTAAAAATGGACTGATCAAGCAGAAAGATGGTAAGTACATAATCTCGGAACTAACCCCCGTGACGAAGAGTATTCAAATTAAGAACGGCAATTGTCATTATTGATCATTCAAAACTCATTTGATTATCCCCCAAAATCACCCATCCGTAAACCATACGTAAACCATCGTGTAAGTCAGTTATCGCAATTATGGGTACTTAGTTATCTCATCCCTATACAAATTGCTATATTTAGAGGCAAGGATGTCGAAAACAGGTCGAGACCGTCCAATTACAGAGGTCCTCTCTTAATACA
>MVQR01000002.1 GCA_002067815.1 Syntrophus sp. PtaB.Bin001
GAATATGGAAAAAAGTATCGCCGTTGTCGGGGCTGGATATTGGGGAAAGAACCTGGTTCGCAATTTTTCGCAACTCGGAGTTCTAAAGACGGTTTGTGATGCAGAGCCTCTCACCCGTGAGCAGATTGCGAAAGATTATCCGGAGGTGGAGGTTGCCGGGAATTTCAATTCTGTTCTTGCGGATGCAGACATTCAGGGAGTCGTGATCGCCGCACCGGCAGCGCAGCATTTTCAGCTGACACGGGCGACTTTGCTGGCGGGAAAACACGCCTTTGTGGAAAAGCCCCTTTCGCTGACCTATGAGGAAGGCGAAGTTTTGGTGCGCCTTTCGGCGGACTGCGGCAGAACCCTCTTTGTGGGACACATTCTGAACTACCATCCGGCGGTCATCCGGCTTAAGGAAATGATCAACGAAGGCAGCATCGGACGGATGCAGTATATCTATGCTCGGCGGCTGAGCCTGGGCAAGATCCGCAGGGAGGAGAACATCCTATGGTCCTTTGCTCCTCATGACATTTCAATAATTCTGGGGCTTGTGGGTGAAGAACCCGTTTATGTCGATTCCGTGGGCAGCAACTTTCTCCATGCCCGGATTGCCGACGTAACCATGACCAACCTGAAATTCCCTTCCGGGATCGGGGCGCATATCTTTGTGAGCTGGCTTAATCCATTCAAGGAACAGCGCCTGGTTATCGTAGGCAGTGAGGGCATGCTGGTGTTTGATGATACTCTCCCCCGGGAAGAAAAGCTTGTCCTTTATCCCCACACAATCAATTGGAAAGACGGAGCACCGGTGCCAGTCAAGGCGGATAGTCAGGCCATTGATCTCACTTCGGTTTGGGAAGAGCCTCTGAAAGCGGAGTGCCGATCCTTTCTGGCTGCCATTGAGACGGGGCAACCGCCGATTACCTCTGGAGAAGAGGGGCTGCGCGTCTTACGGATTTTAGAGATCAGCCAGCGTTCCCTGGAGGAAAAAGAGAAAGCCGCCGACCAGATATGGCTAGCGCCGGTTCCGCCGTCTGCCTCTTCCTTCTTTGCCCACCCCTCTGCGGTCATTGATGACGGTGTTTCCATCGGCGAGGGGACGAAGATCTGGCATTTTTCCCATGTCATGAAAGGGGCCAGTATCGGGGAGAAATGTAACATTGGGCAAAATGTGGTGGTGTCGCCGGAGGTGACCATTGGGAATGGCGTGAAAATTCAAAACAATGTATCCGTTTATGAAGGAGTGACCCTGGAGGATGATGTCTTCTGCGGCCCTTCCATGGTCTTTACCAACGTCTATAATCCCCGTTCCCCCATTCCCCGGATGAAGGAAGTCAGGTCCACCCTGGTACGAAAGGGCGCCAGCCTTGGGGCCAATTGTACGATCGTATGCGGGAACACCGTAGGCCAATACGCCTTTGTGGGAGCTGGCGCCGTGGTTAAGAAGGACGTGCCCGATTATGCCATGGTGGCGGGCAACCCGGCAAGGATCAAGGGGTGGATGTGTGTTTGTGGAAACCGGATTGATTTTCACGGTCATGAAGGAAAGTGTCGGGAGTGTGGGAAAGCTTACCGACTTGAAAAGGATGGCGAAGAGGGAAGCCTGAGTGCTTTTCCGGTTGAATAAATGGCAACAGGAGATGTGTTGGCTCAAGAAAACATCGAATGGATAACAAGCTGAACAGACAGGAAGGGACAATATGAACATTGCTGGTAGTAAAATCCTGGTAATCGGTGGTGCAGGTCTCATCGGTTCTCATGTCGTTGAAGAACTTCTTAAAGAAGATGTTAAAGAAGTTGTCATCTATGATAACTTCTGTCGAGGTACTCGTGAAAACTTGGATGAAGCCCTGAAAGATTCCCGCTGCAGTATCTATGATGTCGGGGGAGACATCCTCCAGACGGACATCCTTGATACCGCCATGAAAGGTGTGGATGCTGTTGTTCACCTTGCTGCCCTGTGGCTTCTCCAGTGCTACGAGTATCCGAGAGCAGCTTTTGATGTGAACATTCGGGGAACCTTTAATGTTCTTGAAGCCTGCGTGGCCAACGGGATTGAACGGCTGGTATACTCTTCTTCCGCTTCCGTTTACGGGGATGCTCTCACAGACGTCATAGCCGAGGATCATCCCTATAACAATTGGACTTTCTACGGCGCCACGAAAATCGCCAGCGAACATATGTTCAAGGCCTATCATCGCCGTTACGGTCTAAAAGGCGTTGGCCTACGGTATATGAACGTTTATGGAGCGCGCCAGGACTATAAAGGTGCATACATCGCCGTAATGATGAAGATTCTGGATAATCTTGACAAAGGACTTCCTCCCGTTGTTTATGGAGATGGCAGTCAAGCCTATGATTTCATATATGTCAGCGATGTCGGGCGAGCCAACGTGTGCGCCCTTAAAAGCGAGGTTCCGTTCGGCTTTTACAATGTCGGGCGAGGCATAAAGACCTCCATCAAAGAGCTAACGGAAATACTCTTGAAAATTACGGCATCGGACATGGATATCCAATACGAACCGGCAGGAATGACCTTCGTGACCAACAGGGTTGGCGATCCTGCCGCGGCAGAACGTGATCTGGGTTTCACTTGGAAAGTGGATCTGGAAGAAGGTTTGCGGCGGCTGGTTGATTGGCGAAAAACGAACATGGAAGCAGTAGAGCAACGGCGAAAGAAAGCCCAAAGTTGATCAAGGGGGGTGCGAAGATGCAACGTTGTTCAGCAGGAAATGAGTTGTCAAGGCAAAAAATCCCTCTCATCAAACCCTACATAACTCAGGAAGTCAAGGACAAGGTCTGCGAAGTCTTGGAAAGTGGCTACTTGACTGAAGGTCCCGTAACCAAGGAGTTCGAAGAAGCCTTTAGGACCTACGTCGAATGCCGGCACGCCATTGCCGTCACATCCTGCACAACCGGTCTGGAGATGGCCCTCCGGGTCATGAACATCGGCCCCGGCGATGAAGTAATCATTCCCGATTACACTTACCCGGCAACAGCCGATGTTGTTGCCATCGTTGGCGCTGATACAGTAATCGTTGATGTTTCCAAGGATACCATGTTAATCGATTATGACGCTTTGGAACAGGCCATCACGCCCCGCACAAAAGCGGTTATTCCAGTATCCATTTTCGGGAACCCCCTTGATTACGGCAGGCTCAATGCTATCAAAAAGAAGCATGGTATCGCCATAATCGAAGATGCTGCTTGCTCAATCGGTGCCGAATACAAAGGGGGCAAAGTAGGAAGTTTCGCGGATATTTCAGTCTTCAGCCATCATCCCCGGAAATTTATCACGACCGGTGAAGGCGGCATGATCACCACAAACAATCCGGAATGGGGCGCCTGGATGGATTCTTACAAGCACTTTGGCATGGGCTCCGTAACTGACAGGGAAGGCGTGGTGTTCTCGCGAATAGGTACCAATTACAAGCTGAGCAACATCCTTGCCGCCGTTGGTCTGGTTCAGATGCGGCAGATAGACGAACTCTTAAACAAACGGACCGAACTGGCAGAGAAATACAAAGAGCTCCTTGCGGCCTTAGGTAACGCGCAGATTCCTCAAACGACTGCAGGGGGCAGACATTCTTACCAGTCATTCTGCATCTTTGTTGAGGATCGTGACCGAATTATGAAAAAAATGCGGGATAACGGCGTAGAGGTACAGATCGGCACGTACGCCCTTCACATGCATCCGGCTTTCGCCGAAAGTTCCCATATCATTCATCATGGATCTTTCGAGGGCAGCTGCTATGCTTTCGATCATTGCCTGACTCTTCCTCTGTACCATGAACTAACCGAAGACGACCAAAAATATGTTATTGATATGCTTCAGTCGTTTCTATGATGAGTGATCGCTATAAATCTGTTTCTACCAAAAAAAATGCGCTCAAGGGCATAGCGCTATTCCTGGTGATTCTTGCCGTATTTGCTTTTGGCGTAGGTGTTGGTCACAGGCACTGGCCTCCCTTTGAACAATTAAAACACTTAGATGTTATAAAGAATGTGTTTTCCGGAAGTTCAACTGCGAAGTCATCTACAGGGGAAGAAGAGCTTCTGCGACATGCCTTTACCGATCCCATAATTGATGGCGAAAAGCTTTTTCCGCCAATTACGTCTGTGGATGGCATTTTTAAAGCGAACCAAAGCATCTTTATGGATGTCGGAGATTTTGATGATGCCTACAGGAAGATAAGAATTCTAGGTGCGGATTTCTTGAGTCTTAATGGCGGGAATACAAAAATTGTGCGGGTTCATTTTGCCCTTGCCGGCAAGGAATATGACGCATATGCATATTATTTGAGAGTGTTATCCAGCGGGCGAGAAAAAGCTGCCGCCTTGATTATTCCTGGCAGCGGACTCAATCAATCAAACGGTATTTTCAACCGTAACCCTAAAAATTACCACAACGGGATAATGGATGCCCTGGAGGGAATGGGGGACATATTTGTCTTCATCAAACCCAACGAGGATATCCTTGCTTTTCATAATGGCCGTAAGAAACTCAATAATGACTTCATTGTGAATTATCACTTAAATCATGGCTCTTCCTATTCTGCAAGTTACATAGTGCAGACGCTCGCGATGACAAAGTATTTGAAGAGCCGTTACGAAAAAACAATCATTGCTGGGCTTTCACAGGGTGGTACTGCGGTTCTTCTGAATGTGCTTCAATCTGAGCCGGACATTGCGATCGTGGCATCAGGCTACAGTGTAATTAATGAAAGGGCTGACTGGTCAGGTCTCGACCAGATCATTATTCCCGGATTGTATGCCAGTTGGACGGATCACGCCATGCTTGTGCGCAGAATCAGCAAATCCCGGACGCATTACCTTTTTACTTGGGGCAAACAGGAGACAGGAACTTACAAGATTGAGGCTGAAGAACAGCGTTCCTGCAGAATGTTTCAGAGACTGCCGAATGTCAGGTGTGCCATTCACAACGGAGGGCACATCTTTCCTGTTAAAGAAATCAAGGCGTTTCTCATTGAAGAAAAAGGTAAAAAATAAATGTGTGGAATCGCAGGTATCTTCAATCTAAACGGTGAACCAGTTTCCCCGGTTATTCTTAGAAAGATGACTGATGTCATTACCCATCGGGGACCTGATGGCGAAGGTTTCTATACGGACAGATTCATCGGCCTGGGCCATCGGAGACTGGCCATCATAGATTTAACGTCCATGGGCCATCAGCCGATGGCAACAGCCCAAAATCAACTCATCATCACTTATAACGGCGAGGTCTATAACTTTCAAGAACTACGCACGGAACTGCAGACGCTGGGCCACCAGTTCCATTCCCAGTCGGATACGGAAGTCGTCCTTCATGCTTACAAGGAATGGGGTGAGAAGTGCCTGGCAAGATTCAATGGGCACTTCACCTTTGCCATATGGGACAGAAATAAGAAGGAATTGTTTCTTGCCCGGGACCGTTACGGGACCAAACCTCTCTACTACACCTTTGCCGGATCCTGTTTCATTTTTGCCTCGGAACAGAAGGCGATCCTCACTCACCCGGCAGTGAAAAGAGAAATCGACCTGGAAGCGCTCCTCGAATATTTTACCTTTCAGAATCTCTTTACCGACAAGACCTTGCTAAAAGGCATCAAACTTTTTCCCTCCGGCTGTTATGCTTATCTTCCCGTTGCCGCGACGAGCCATGAACTGCAACCGACGTGCTATTGGTCCTGGCACTTTTCCGAACCGGAACAGCCCCTTACGGAAAACGAATATGTCGAGGAACTAGATCGCCTTTTCCGCCAGGCCGTGAATCGCCAGCTGGTCAGTGACGTGGACGTGGGCGCCTATCTCAGCGGCGGCATGGATTCCGGATCCATTACGGCTATCGCTGCCCGGCAGCTCTCCTACATGAAGACCTTTACCTGTGGTTTTGACCTGCACACCGCGTCAGGGCTTGAACTGGCGTTCGATGAGCGGGAAAAAGCAGAATACATGTCCTACCTCTTCAAAACGGAGCATTACGAGATGGTCCTCAAGGCCGGAGACATGGAGCGTGTTCTACCCAAGCTTGCCTGGCATCTTGAAGAACCCCGCGTCGGCCAGAGTTATCCCAATTTTTATGCGGCTCAACTGGCATCAAAGTTCGTCAAAGTTGTTCTTTCCGGCGGCGGCGGCGATGAACTCTTCGGTGGTTACCCCTGGCGCTATTACAGAGCAGTGGATACCACTGACGATTTTGAACAGTACATAGATAAATATTACCTTTACTGGCAGCGTCTCATCGACAACCGTCATGTTAGGGGGATTTTCTCGCCTGTCTGGGATCAGGTGAAACACGTTTGGACTCGTGATATATTCCGGGATGTTTTTCTCAAGCACAATCACCAGTTGCAGAAACCGGAAGACTATGTCAACCATTCTCTGACATTTGAGACAAAAACCTTCCTGAAAGGTCTTTTACTGGTGGAGGATAAACTGAGTATGGCCCACGGCCTCGAGGTGCGATTGCCTTTCCTGGACAACGACCTTGTTGATTTTGCCGTGAAGGTTCCTGTTAAGCACAAGCTGATGAACCTGATGACTGCCTCACGCATCAATGAAAACGATCCGCGCCCCAAGCAGGATCTTTACTTCCAGCAGCACAGGGATGGAAAGATTATCCTCCGTAAGGTCATGGAAAGATACATCCCCGAGGATATCACAAATGGTGTGAAACAGGGATTTTCTGCGCCGGATGCCACGTGGTTTAAAGGCGAAAGTATTGATTACGTCAAGAAAATAATCTTCAACAATAAATCCCGTATTTACGATTATTTCGACTCAAAAGCCATTCAAGAGCGGGTAAACGAACATCTTGAAGGAAAGATGAACAGGCGGCTTTTTATCTGGTCACTGCTCAATTTTGAGTGGTGGTGTAAATGTTTTCTCCGGGTGTGATCCTCAGAAAAATGAAAATCCTTGTCGAATTAATACGGCTTTTTGAATATCTGCGGGACGATAAAAAAAAGAGATTTAATCGGGTGCTTCCTTTCGGAGATTATATCGTGGATCGTTGGGAAAAGGCGCGATATCTCGGCTTTGATGAAGGTTCAAGCATTTATGATAGCGCCCTTGTTTTCGGAGACGTGAAGGTTGGGAAAAACACTTGGATTGGCCCCTTCACTATCCTTGACGGTTCCGGTGGTCTACTTATAGGGCATAATTGTTCCATTTCCGCAGGTGTTCAGATCTATAGCCACGACAGTGTCAAATGGGCGATCAGCGGCGGAGCGCATGACTATGAGTATTGCCGGACAACGATAGAAGACAATTGTTATGTCGGTCCGAACACAATTATCGCAAAAGGGGTCGTAATAGGCGCAGGCAGTATCGTTGGAGCCAATAGTTATGTGGATAAACCTTGGCCAAAAGGATCGAAAATTGCGGGTAATCCCGCCAAACTGATAGAGTGAACATAACCATGTATCAAGGAAAAAATTTAAATAATATAAAAATATGCACTACATGCATTTATGATGCAACCATTCCGGGGATATCGTTTGATGAACAGGGGGTGTGCAATTACTGCCAGACCGTCAAGAGACTGAAAAAAGAATATGGAACGGGGACTCCCGACGGTGAAAAAAAATTAATGGAAATCATTGATCAGATAAAAAGGGAGGGGCAGGGCAAAAAGTACGACTGTGTTATCGGAGTCAGCGGGGGGACGGATTCATCCTTCATGGTTGTGAAGGCAATCGAATGGGGCTTGAGACCTTTGGCCGCGCATTATGACAATACCTGGAACACGGCCATTGCGACACAAAATATCCGCAAGGTTTTGGCTAAGCTGCATGTTGATCTTTATACTCATGTTGTTGACAACAAGGAGGCGGATGACATTATCAGGGCCTTCTTCAAAGCAAGCGTGCCGGATCTGGATTGTGCAACAGATATCGCTCTTGCCGAGACGCTTTACCGGGCGGCAGATAAATACGGAGTGAAGTACATTCTTGAGGGACACTCCTTTGTCGCAGAAGGCATCTCTCCCCTTGGTACGCTCTATATGGATGGAAAATACATCAAATCGGTTCATCAAATGTTTGGTTCCATTCCCATGAAGACCTATCCGAATATGGATTTTACAGCTTTCATGAAGTGGACCGTGCTTAAACGAATCAAGAAGATCCGGCCTTTGTGGTACATCGGTTATTCAAAGGAAGCGGCCCAAAAGTATCTTGAAAAGGAATTCGGCTGGCTCTACTATGGCGGACATCACTTGGAAAACAGAATTACTGCCTTTCATCACAGTTATTATAATCCGGTGAAATTCGGGATTGACAATCGAAACAACAGCCTTTCGGCAGTCGTTAGGATGGGTGTGCTTTCAAGGGAAGAGGCGTTGAAAATTTATAGTGAACCACCCCACATGGAGCAGGAACTTCTGGACTACTTTAAGAAACGTCTAGGTCTTTCTGACGCGGAATTCGATCAAATCATGAGGCTTCCTTCCAAAACCTATAAAGACTATCCGACCTACAAAAGGCGATTTGAGCGGCTCCGTCCTTTTTTTTATGTTCTTGCTAAAGCCAACCTTGTACCGATGAGTTTTTATATCAAGTACACTGCAAAAGACGGTATTCAGAAGTGATTGCCATCGTTAACTATGGCCTCGGTAACCTTGGCTCTATCTTCAACATGCTGCGGAAAATAAGGGTGATGTCTCAAATCACCTCTGATCCTGAGGAAATAGCAAAAGCGCAGAAGATTATCCTTCCGGGAGTCGGTCATTTTGATCGGGCGATGGAAAGGATCGGTCAATCCGGATTGAGGGCGGTTCTCGATCAAAAGGCTTTAAGAGAAAAAGTTCCCATTCTCGGTATCTGTCTCGGCATGCAGCTTCTTACGAAGAATAGCGAAGAAGGAGAACTTCCAGGCCTGGGATGGATCCCCGCGAAAACGGTGCGTTTCCGTTTCCCGGGGGAATCGAACTTGAAAATCCCTCACATGGGATGGAATATGGTGCAACGAGCCACTCCAAGTCTTCTGACCGAGAATTTTGAACCTGAGCAGCGCTTTTATTTTGTCCATTCCTACCATGCACAGGTAGAGGAAGAAAAATATTCCATTCTGAAGACAGAATATGGTTATTTTTTTGATTCCGCTATTCAAAACGAAAACATTTTCGGCGTCCAGTTCCATCCAGAGAAAAGCCACCGTTTCGGAATGCGCCTTTTTGAAAACTTTGCAAAACTTTAGAAGATGCTTCCTGACACTTCATCTCTAACTGTTATATATGCTTAAAGTCCGCATCATTCCCTGCCTTCTTCTCCGGGATGAATCCCTCGTTAAAACCGTCCAATTTAAGAAATTCGGCTACATTGGCGATCCTGCCAACACTTGCCGGATCTTCAATGAACTCGAAGTGGATGAACTGGCGTTTCTGGACATTACGGCAAGTCGGGAAAAACGGAAACCGAACTACAAAATCCTTCAGGAAATTGCCGACGAATGTTTCATGCCTCTTTCCTATGGCGGTGGCATCCGTAACTTGCAGGAGGCGGAACGCATTTTCAACATCGGCTTTGAAAAGGTTGTCCTGAACACCTATCCCTTCGAGAATCCAGGAATCATTACCACACTTGCCAATGCTTTCGGCAGCCAGAGTGTGATCGTTGCCATTGATGTCAAAAAAAGTGTTTGGGGTAAATACCAGGCTTACAGCCTTTCCGGTACCGTCAACCAGAAGCGCAATCCGGTGGAGTGGGCGAAAGAGGTACAAGACCGGGGCGCCGGCGAAATCTTATTGACCGCCATAGATCATGAGGGCACATGGAAGGGATTTGATATCGCACTGACGGCACAGATTGCAGGTTCTGTCTCGATTCCTGTGATTGCAAACGGCGGAGCGGGCGCATTCCGGCACATCGGCGAGGTGGTTAAAAGCGGACACGCTTCTGCTGTAGCCCTCGGCAGCATGGTGGTTTATCAAAAACAGGGCATGGGGGTGCTGATAAATTTCCCGGATGAAAAGCAATTAACGTCAGTGATTGAGAGCTGAAGGGGCAGATTGATGGGTGACATGGATCAATGAAAGTTGCATTTTTAGGAAACATGAACAACAACCATTTCGCAATGGCCCGATTTCTGAGAGACCGGGGAGTCGATGCGGAGGTCCTGTTGTTTGACAATGAAATTGCTCATTTTCACCCTTTGTCGGATACGTATGATTTGTCATACATGGATTTTTGCCGCCAACTCGTTTGGGGAAGCCTGGGAAGTGTCTTAAACACGCCCTGCGCGCAAATCAAAGAGGATTTGGCTTCCTATGATATTTTAATCGGCTGTGGGTTAGCTCCCGCATGGTGCAACAGGATCGGGTTTCACCTGGATATCTTTGTTCCTTATGGAGATGATCTCTGGAAGGAGACTTTCTATCGGCTTGTCAATCCGGTCCGGATTGCTCAGTCCTGGATGATGGTGCATTACCAGCGACGCGGGATACCGCAGAGCCGTGTTTTCCATATGGATTACACAAATGATCTATATGAAAGCCAGCACCGGAAGTATAAAGGCAATTCGGAACGGTGGTTCATGGGGCTGCCTATGGTTTACACGGGAATCTATAACCCGATCTCCGTACGGCAGTTGTCTGATAGGAGCCATTGGTGGTACGAATTTAAACGTTTCAGAGAACAATATGAGTTGATGGTTTTCCTGCATGTCCGTCACGTTTGGGGCGGTTCGCCTCATGACCCAAACCAGAAAGGAATAGATAAACTGCTGCACGGCTGGGCGCTGTTTAAAAAGAAGCACCCCGCGATCAAGGCGGTGCTGGTCACATTGGAATACGGGAAGGATGTTCATAAATCGAAGAAGCTGATTCAGGAACTCGGCATTGCAGACTCGGTGGCTTGGATGCCGATGATGTATCGAAAAGACCTGATGGTAGGTCTTGCGATGGCGGATATTGCCTGCTCTGAATTTGCCAACAGTTGGATCTGCAGTGGCGTGCTTTATGAATCACTCGCCATGGGCAAGCCGATTCTGGCCTATCGGAACGATGACCTCTATAAAGACTACTATCCTGAGTTCTATCCCATTATGAATGCGAACGATCCCGAAGGCATTGCTGAGAGATTGAATGAGTATCTGGAGAGTCCAGCTGCTTTTAAAGCGATGGGTGAGCAGGGGCGCCAATGGTATGAGAAGTATATCGTTGAGGCTGTGATTGGAAAATATATGCGCTACATTGAAACCAGAGAAACACAGTGCATTGCCGCTAAATGAGAAAAGATTGCATCATTGACGATCCGAGCCGCCTGAATCTTCGTCAGCGCCTTCATTTCCTGGCAAAGGATTCGTTGCTCTATGGCACTGCGGCTGCTTTAAACAAGGCATTTGCGCTGATAACCTTCCCGTTGCTGGCAAGGTATTTTTCGGTTGAAGACTACGGCGTCATTGATTACTTCAATATTCTTGCTTCCTTGATGACCATTGTGTTTGTTTTTGGTCAGGACTCTGCGGTCGCCCGATTCTTTTATGAATATGCGGAGACGCCAAAGCGAAAACAAGTTATCTCACAGTCCATTGCCTTTCAGATTGCACTGCTGTTGCTATTTATTCCCCCGCTGTGGCTGATGTCAGAACAGATGGCTAGGCGGCTCTGCAGTGTGTCGGAAGCGAACACATTGCTGAAACTGGTACTCCTTCAGGTGCCGTTTCTGCTTTTTATCAATTTTTCGCAAAACATTCTCAAATGGACGTTTGCTCGGGCGCGGTTTCTTCTCATTTCCATCGGTTCGACGGTTTTTTCCTTGTTTGCCTTACTCGTGGGCATTGTCGTCTTTGGCCTGGGCCTGGTTGAGTTATTTGTCATCTACCTTGTCACAAGGGCGGTGTTTGGACTGCTCGGGCTATGGCTAATCCGTAATTGGTTGACTCTACCGAAGGACTGGCGCTTTTTAAGGGAAATGCTCCCTTTTGCGATACCCTACGGCGTGATCTGTGCCATCGGTGCGTTCATGCCGGCACTGGAACGGACATTCATTGTTCAGTATCTGGGGGATCGTGAGCTGGGACTTTATGCTGCCGGGACGAAGGTTGCCATGCTGATCGCTCTGCCTGTCCAGGCCTTTCAAGTGGCATGGGGACCATTCTCTCTGGCGATCCACAGGGAGGCAGATGCAGCGCAGACATACAATTGGGTGCTCAAGGTATTTGCGATCGGTATGTTTGCCCTAGTCATGATGCTCACAGTGGTTGCCGAAACCGTCATTCAAATTTTGGCATCTGACCGTTACTCCGGTGCTTCGGTGGTGGTATTTCCCCTGGTGATGGGGTTGGCTGGTCAGGCTGTCGGATGGGTGACAGCAATTGGAATTAATCTTTCGAAGAAAAGTTATCTCAACTTGTATTCCTATTTTGTGTTTATGGTGGTTTCTGCAATTGCTATTTATGGGCTGCTCCACGTTTTTGGCCTTGCCGGGGTAGCATGGGGTTCCATGCTTGGTTACCTAGCCAAGGCTGGAGTAGAAACCTGGCTGGCACAGCGGTCATATCCTTTGCCATGGGCGTTTTCGGGGGCAATCGGCATGGGAGTCATCACCATTGCTGTTGGTTTGGCAAGTCAGGCGCTTGCCTCGTCATTCAGCCATATGGTGGGAAACATAACAGCCGGCTTGGGGTTGATTGGGATTGTCTTCTTTGGTTGGGTGCATGTATTCAATCGGGATGAACGAGTACGGATCACTTCCTTTGTTTATCAACTCAGGAAAAAAGTCTGTGCTTAAAAGGTAAGGATCTAGCCGATACTATGTGTGGCATTGCCGGTTTTTTTAATCCACGGGGGTTCTCGTCGGATTCTGCCAGTACAATGATCCAAAGGATGGCCGATCGTCTTGCCCATCGCGGTCCAGACGACACCGGGGAGTGGGTTGATGGTGAAGCAGGCATTGCATTGGGGCACAGGAGATTGTCCATATTAGATCTCTCACTGGCTGGTCATCAACCCATGATTTCCAAATCCGGCAGTTTTGTGCTGATCTTCAATGGGGAAATCTATAATCACTTGGCAATACGGAAGGAAATTGACGCCTTTGATACAGTAAGGTGGCATGGGCATTCCGACACGGAGACGCTGTTGGCAGGCTGTGACTGCTGGGGCATTGAAGCGACCCTCAAGAAGACGGTCGGCATGTTTGCCCTTGCCGTATGGGACCGGAAGGAATGCGTGCTTACGTTAGCCCGGGATCGCATGGGCGAAAAGCCGCTTTACTACGGGTGGCAGGGAGATACCTTCCTTTTTGGATCGGAGTTGAAAGCCTTGCGGGCACATCCGGCTTTTCGTGGGGGAATTAACCACAATGTGCTCGTGCCATACCTGCGACGAGGTTATATCCCGGCTCCATATTCAATATATCAGGGTATTTTTAAGCTGTTACCGGGGAACTACCTGCAAATTTCCGGACAGCAAAGCCCCGGACTCATGCCCGATCCCTTTCCTTACTGGTCCCTGCGACAGGTAGTCGAGTATGGTTTGGCTAATCCTTTCAATGGGACTGACGGGGAGGCGATTAAGGAACTAGAGACTCTGCTGATGGATGCGGTATCTCTACAGAGCATTGCCGATGTGCCGCTGGGAGCGTTTCTTTCTGGCGGGATCGATTCCTCCCTGATCGTAGCCTTAATGCAATCGCAGTCCATCCGCCCGATAAAGACCTTTACGATCGGTTTTGCCGAAAAAAAGTATAACGAGGCAGAGCATGCGAAGGCTGTTGCGAATTACTTAGGCACCGATCACACCGAACTCTACTTAACCCCGCAGGATGCAATGGCGGTAATTCCCGGATTGCCAACACTGTACGATGAACCGTTTGGGGATTCATCTCAGATCCCGACATTCCTGGTTTCACAAATGACACGGCGATATGTAAAGGTGGCTCTTTCCGGAGATGGGGGGGATGAACTGTTCGGAGGGTATAGTCGTTATGCACGTTCCCAGAAAATCTGGACTGTCTGCCAACACATGCCACTCTTGGGACGTCGTTGGCTTGCGGCCGGCATCCGTGCATTGCCGACTGGGGGAGTTAACCGCCTATTGGGGATGTTTTCCCCCGGACAAGACATTAAACCTCCAGGAGGAGATAAAGGCCTGGCGTTAGCCATGTTGTTGTCCACCGAGACAGCGGAACAATTTTATCAGGTAAAATCGTCACAATGGAAGAATCCGGATGACCTTGTAATCCATGGTACGGAACCCATGACTGTCACTAATGATCCGTGCCAGCATCTCCACTGCGGAAATCTTCTCGATCGTATGATGTACATTGACGCAATGAGTTATCTGCCGGATGACATTTTGGTTAAAGTCGATCGTGCCGCCATGGGTGTCAGTCTGGAAACACGGGTGCCTATACTTGATCATCGTGTGGTTGCGTTCGCCTGGCAATTGCCGCAGCACCTGAAGGTGCAAAGTGGACAGAGTAAGTGGCTTCTTCGGCAGGTGTTGTATAGGCATGTGCCAAAATTATTACTGGATCGATCAAAGTCGGGATTTTCAGTGCCGGTGGATTATTGGATACGCGGACCGTTACGGGAATGGGCCGAGGAGTTACTTGCAGAAGAAAAATTGAAGGCGGCCGGTTTTTTCCACCCCAAATTAATTAGAAAGTGTTGGAAACAGCATGTATCCGGCCAGGCAAACTGGAAAAATTGCTTATGGTCAGTGCTGTCACTTCAGGCATGGTTGGAAGAGCAATAGTAAATAAAACAGATCAACCTTCGCATACAATTACAGCGGCCTATCTACGTGATGAGGTTTGAGCGACATTTAATTTCCATAGCAATAAGTTTTGTGCCCGATAATACTGTTCAACGATATACCTGGACCAATGTGATATGGAAATGCATGTTGTAAAACCAAGACAGTGGATATTTGGGTTTATTTTTGCGTTCATTATTATTTGGGCTTTTTCAGCGTTGTTTGGGGACACGGTAATCACCTATACATGGTCTCCCGACTCTGGGACTTGGATCCGTCCGCCGGGAAGCATTCACAGGCACAGAAGTGAAGGTTGGGCAACATCATATTTCGGGAAATTGGATGTTCAAGGCATCAACGATATATCTAGGATAAAACTCCCAGCCATCGCCATATGGGGTGATTCCCATGTAGAAGCATTCCAGGTTGAACAGCAGAAAAAAATGCAAGAAGTACTAGTTGGTTTGTTGAAGGCAAATGGAATTAAGAACATTACGGCTTTTGGGATAGGCCAGTCCGGAGACTCAGTTGCAGATTACTATTTCAAAATACCACGTTACGAAAAAATATGCTCCACCATTATTGCTCATTACATTATTCTGACCGATTTCAATGATGTTTTTCCAAATCAGCCACTTGTTGGACATGCGTCTTTTCAAGCAAATCCCCGGTATCAAATTGTTGACATTAAGGGCAAACCTGACCATTTGCGGATCAGAGCATTTTTGAGAAAGTGGGGGCTGGATTTCGTATGGTTGTCAGCAGTAACAGTCATTAAGGACACGAGGCTGAGATTTTCCCCGGGGCCTTGTAAAGTAAGGTTAAAGAGCAGAGAAGTCGCCCATGACCAAGATCCTGAGAAAGCATTCTCATTCCTCCTGCGTGCGTTGAGAAATCAGACTACAAAGCCTATTATTTTTGTTTACTGTCCATACGTACCTGCCATTGATGGTGGGAAAGTAAACTTTAATGATCAAAAGGTGAATATTATTCACGTATTCGCTCGAGAGTGTCGACGCAACGGAATTGATTTTATTGATTTGACGCAAGATTTTTACAGCTGCTATCGGGAGACAGGAACGTTTCCCCGTGGGTTTATTAATACTCGGCCATCGGAGGGGCATTTTAATGGCGCCGGTCACCGACTGATAGCAAAAGCAATATACAGAACTGCTTACCTATCCCCGAATGGGGTTTTTGATGATTTTCACACAAATTGAGTTTTTGCTGTTTTTCCTGCTACTTCTAGGTTGTCTGAGTGTAATCCGGGAAAACAGATACCGCAAGATCATTCTGCTGGCAGCCAGCTATTACTTCTATGCATACTGGAATTGGCGGTTTCTAGGCCTTTTGTTTGTATCAACCTTTTCTGACTATCAGATTGGAAGGTACCTGTCAAAACTATCTACTCCCAGGCAACGCATATTGTTGATTGCTGCAAGTTTAGTGATCAACTTGAGCATCCTTTTTAGCTTCAAATATTGTAACTTTTTCGTGTCATCACTACAACATCTGCTCATACCTATTGGAATTCATGTGGGTACTTTATCTGTCATCCTGCCTCTTGGTATATCTTTTTACACTTTCAGAACCTTGAGCTACACAATTGACGTATATCGCCGCAGAATAGAGCCATGCACAAGTTTGCTTGACTATGCATTATTCGTAAGTTTTTTCCCCACAATGGTTGCTGGTCCGATCGTAAGGGCTTCTGATCTTCTACCACAATTTATGAACTCCGTTTCTTTAAGCTTTCGGACTATTTTGCTTGGCTTTAGATCATTCGTTATAGGATGTTTCTTGAAGGTTTTTGTTGCTGATGGAATCGCAACTTTCACCGATTATGTTTTTGGAAATGTCGCCGTTTTTAATTCGCTCACTATTTGGTTAGCTGCGATTGGCTATTCGATGCAACTCTACTGTGATTTTGCCGGGTACTCGATGATGGCGATTGGCGTGGCAAAAGCAATCGGGTATGAAATCCCCGAGAATTTTAATTTCCCATATCTAAGTAAGAATATAGCAGAATTTTGGAGACGGTGGCATATTACATTATCTAAGTGGATTAGAGACTATGTATACATAAGTCTGGGAGGCAGTAGAAACGGTAATATCCGAACTTCTATTAATATTTTGCTTACTATGAGTTTATGCGGGTTATGGCATGGAGCAGCCTGGACTTTTGTTTTTTGGGGATTGTTCCATGGATTGGCCTTGGTGCTTTATCATATCTGGACCGCAGTGAAGAACCACACAGAGACGAAAGGAGATGTGCAATCTAGTCTGTTTTGCGGTTTCTTTTGCCGAACAGCTACTTTGTTAACCGTTGTTGTAGGCTGGGTCTTTTTTCGCGCTGACGGTTTTGATCGCGCTCTTGTCCTGTTCGGCAAGATGTTTTACCCGTCAGCTGGTTTTGGTTGGTATCATCCTTTTGTCTTGTTTGTCCTTTTTTCCTTTGCAATAATTCAGTTTGCAGAATTATCCCAGTTGGGAGCATTTCATCGGCTTCAATTGTCGGCTTGGTACACGCCATCTGTCATCTTCACCATGATTTGGCTTTGCATAGTATTCCATCCAAGAGAATTTACTCCCTTCATATACTCAAAATTCTGAATAGTAACCATCTAACAAGTGTCGTAAAAAGGATCTCAACTTGATGAGTTGTGCACGTTTCTCGGTTAGTACATGAATCGCCCGAAGCTTCTCTATTTCGTAACGGAGGATTGGTATTTCTGCTCTCATCGCCTTCCGCTTGCTTTGGCAGCGCAAGATGCCGGATATGATGTGGCAGTAGTGACTCATGTGAATGAGCATGGTGAAATTA
Organism: Syntrophus sp. PtaB.Bin001; assembly: GCA_002067815.1. Classification (GTDB taxonomy): domain Bacteria; phylum Desulfobacterota; class Syntrophia; order Syntrophales; family Syntrophaceae; genus Syntrophus. The sequence continues at coordinate 17,511 of MVQR01000002.1, forward strand.
TCCGGCAGGCGGGTATTCGCCTCATTCCCTTTAACCTTTCGCGCCGGGGCATGAATCTGGTGTCAGAATTGGCTATGTTTGGTCAGCTTATCAAACTTTATAACAATGAAAGACCGGATCTTGTTCACCATGTGGCAATGAAACCGGTGCTTTATGGTTCCCTTGCTGCTCGACTTGCAGGAGTACCGCGAGTAGTGAATGCGCTGGCCGGGTTAGGCTATATCTTTACTTCTGATCAATGGAGAGCACGCTTCTTGCGCCCCTTCATCAGGAACGCGTTCCGGGGGCTTTTGAACAGCAGCAGATCACGTTTGATATTACAAAATGATGATGATCGCGCCATGTTCATTGATAAAGGCATTATTCTTAGTGACGAGCGGATACGGCTTATTAGGGGGTCTGGAGTAGATTCGGCTGTTTTCCTGCCAATGCCGGAGACTAAAGGAATTCCTCTAGTCATGTTGGCATCCCGCATGTTGTGGGATAAAGGGATCAAAGAATTCGTGGAAGCCGCCAAACAAATAAGAGATCGCGGTATAGAAGTGCGCTTTGTTTTGGTAGGGGACACTGACCCGCATAACCCCTCTGCGATCCCGAATGAACAGTTGATTGCCTGGCATAAGGAAGGAGTAATTGAATGGTGGGGACGGCATGATGACATGCCGTCGGTTTTTGAACAATCGCATATCGTTTGCCTTCCTTCCTACCGTGAAGGACTGCCTAAGGTACTTCTTGAAGCGGCATCGTGCAGCCGACCAATAGTTACAACAGATACCCCTGGTTGCCGTGAGGTTGTCCGTCATGAAGAAAACGGTTTACTGGTACCCGTGCGCAGTACAATAGCGTTGACTAATGCACTTCAGCTCTTGATTGAAAACCCTGAGCTACGGAAAAAAATGGGAGCAAAGGGCCGGGAAATTGCGGTGAGTAAGTTCGCAGTGGAAAAGATTGTGGCAGAGACTTTGGCCGTTTACAGGGAACTGATCGGGTGATGAAAGATATGATAACCAGTGCATCTTTTTCCTTCAAATCGATCAACTTTACAAAAAAAGCTTGAAGATTAAATGACATACCGGCATCGCTTTATAAAGCGAACGTTTGATATTTTTCTTGCCTCCTTTACTCTGCTGATATTTTTCCCTATTATAATTCTGGCTTCCTTATGCATTAAATTGGGGGAAGGTGGGGATATCTTCTTTATTCAAGAACGCGTAGGCAAAGATGGAAAACTCTTTAATATTTACAAATTCCGTACTATGCGACAAAAACAAGATTCCACATCGACAGTTACGGTTTCGGGAGACGCGAGAGTTACTACCATAGGGTCATTTTTACGGCGTTGGAAACTAGATGAATTGCCGCAATTATGGAATGTTGTTACAGGCGATATGAGCTTTGTAGGACCGAGACCGGATGTTCCCGGTTATGCTGATTGCCTTTCCGGTGACGATCGGATTCTTTTGGCAATACGGCCTGGTATTACCGGACCCGCAACGCTGAAATACCGTAACGAGGAAGAACTTTTGGCGCAGCAAGATGATCCTGAGACGTTTAACCGTGAAGTTGTTTTTCCGGATAAAGTTAAAATCAACAAAGAATATATAAAAAACTATGGATTTTTTAAGGATCTGAAATACATTTTGATGACTATTGTTAAATAGGCAGAGTAAGTTTTGCGTTTAAAGCAATTTTACGGCGTAGGCGCCGACAAGAATTCTGAAAGTTATGGAGATTTTTTTAATGGATATTCCGATGCAGGCACGGACATTTCCTCCTTGGCCCTTTTTCTCGGCTGATGAAATAGATGCCGCGATGCATGTGCTCCGGTCCGGTCAGGTTAATTATTGGACAGGGGAGGAAGGGCGCTGTTTTGAGAGAGAGTTTGCCGATTGGGTCGGCGTGTCACATGCCGTTGTGATGGCCAACGGGACCGTAGCCCTTGAAGCGGCTTTACACGCTCTTGGTATCGGTCCGGGTGATGAGGTCATTGTGACGGCGCGAACCTTCATCGCTTCGGCAAGCTGTGTGGTTCTGCAGGGGGCGAAACCGGTTTTTGCCGACGTCAACCGGAATAGTCAGGATATTTCCGGGGAATCGATTCGGAAGGTTTTATCTCCGAAGACAAGAGCCATTATCGCCGTCCATCTTGCCGGTTGGCCCTGTGATATGGATATAATTATGGACCTGGCCCGTCAGTATGATCTGAAAGTGATTGAGGATTGCGCCCAGGCCCACGGGGCGAGGTACAAAGGAAAACCGGTGGGGTCCTTCGGTCATGCCTCGGCATTTTCCTTCTGTCAGGATAAGATTATGACAACAGGTGGCGAAGGAGGGATGCTCCTGACCAATGACGACGACCTCTGGTCTCTGTCCTGGGCATATAAGGATCACGGCAAGAATTACAAGAGCGTCTATAATAAAAAGCACCCACTGGGTTTCCGCTGGCTCCACGACAGTTTCGGGACGAATGGGCGTATGACGGAGATGCAGGCGGCCATCGGTCGTGTGCAAATGCGGAAGTTGACCAGTTGGGTTGAGATCCGTCGCCGGAACGCCGCAATTCTCACGGAAAGGTTTTCAAGACTGGAGGCCTTGCGCCTGACGATCCCACCGCCGGAAATTTTTCACTCCTATTATAAGTATTACGTTTTTGTCCGTCCGGAGAGATTGCAGTCGGGTTGGGATAGGGACCGGATCATGAATCAGATTGCAGAAAAGGGCATCCCCTGCTTTAGCGGAAGTTGTAGTGAAGTTTACCTGGAAAAAGCATTTAAAGAAAGCGATTTCCAGCAGAAAGAACGGCTTCCCGTTGCGAGAGAACTCGGCGAGACCAGTCTGATGTTCCTCGTCCACCCTGGATTGAATTCGGAGAATATGTCTGTCGTGGCGGATATTGTTGAGGACGTGATGATGGAAGCAAGCCGGTGAAATCTCCATTCACATGGAACCCAAGTTGTTCAAGTTCTGGAGGACCTCGGTCTGAAGGACATCTGGTAGGTGGAAAGGGTGCAATATGGAGATAAAAGGTTTTTTGCTTTGTCAACGCTCCTATAGAGAGTCATGTTGTTTTTCACCAGCAATGGCCTCTCTGAATTTCCCTATATTTCCCTTCTCCTTATTCATTTTAACTTTACCCTGCAGTCGATTATGGATGAAAGTGGTTTTGCCCTTTTCACTTCTCTATAAACTGTTTTTTCCGGGGATATCGGTCTTCCTTCCTTTCAAAATAAGGTCATCGTCATCATGACACGTAGGAGCGTACTGTTCATAATTCCAACTCTGACCGGTGGAGGTGCCCAAAGAGTCATCTTTACTTTGCTACGGCACTTGGATCGTGCACATTTTCATCTGACTTTAGCTGTTGTGGACATGCGTAATGCCGTTTATCGAGACGATGTACCAGCAGATGTGGAGCTTATAGAGCTTAAATGTTCCCGCGTCCGTTATGCCTTGCCGAAGATAATTCACCTGATCTGGCGGCGGCGGCCCGATGTGGTATTTTCCACTCTTAGCCATTTAAATCTTGCTTTGGCTATAATGAGACCGCTGTTGCCAAATGGGATTTCTTATATGGCACGAGAAACCTCTATTGTCAGTGAAGTCTTTCGAATGAATCATTATCCTGCTTGGCGGATTTGGGCCTATCGGCGGTTTTATGAAAAAAATAAAGTGATTTGCCAATCGCATGCTATGTGCGAAGATCTCGTTAACCACTTCAACCTACCGTCGACGAAGGTAGTTGTGATTCATAACCCGCTAGATGTGGATCGTATAGAGTATTTAGCTGCGATGCCGCTTGATGCAAAATTTACTGATCCAGTTCAACAGGGCCGCGATAAACCAATATCGCTAGTGGCTGCTGGTCGTTTAGTTAAGGTAAAGGGGTTTGATCTATTGCTTGAAGCATTATCGTTATGCAAAAATAATAACTTATGGCTTACTCTTTTAGGAGATGGTCCACTGCGGACAGAGCTCGCAGGATTGGCCAGAACATTGGGAATTGAAAACCGCATATGCTTTGCTGGCTTTCAGCAAAATCCATATCCCTTCTTTGCCCGGGCTGATGTCTTTATTATGAGTTCCCGCTTCGAGGGTTTTCCTAATGTGGTGCTTGAGGCATTGGCTTGCGGTACTCCTGTCATAGCCACACCGTCGCCCGGTGGGGTCAGGGAGATTCTAGAGGGAGTGGACGGGTGTGTAATTGCAGAGGACGTTACCGCCGAAAGTTTGGCAATGGCCATTTCGCGTTTCAGGACAGGTGTGAGATTGCCACGTGCAGTGGTAGCCCCCTATGAAGTAGGGCGGATTGTGAATCTTTATGCAGAGGAACTGTCAAAGTGAAAATTGTGCTTGTCATTACAGGGCTTTCTACGGGTGGCGCTGAAATGATGTTGTTGAAAGTACTTGAACGCTTGAATCGACAACGCTTTTCACCTCATGTGATTTCATTGACAACTATGGGTGAGATCGGTTCACGTATTGTTGCCCTTGGTATTCCGGTTGAAGCGATTGGTATGAAGACTGGTGTCCCCTCTCCCTTGGGGTTTGCACGCCTGATTCGGTGCTTGCGTAAGTTGCGCCCGGATGTGGTGCATACCTGGATGTATCATGCCGACTTGCTGGGTGGACTGGCGGCAAGGTTGGCTGGTGTACGTTCTGTAGGATGGTGCATTCGTCATAGTAATTTTCTTCGAATCGGCAGTAAACGTTCAACGAAAATAGTGGTCATGATATGTTCACATCTATCCAGATGCATTCCGGATCTAATCCTTTGCTGTTCTGAAGTGGCCAGTAGAGTGCATTCCGGTATCGGCTATGCAGGTGAAAAAATGGTCGTAATTCCGAATGGATTTGATGTGTCTCGTTTCCAACCGAATTCTGCCGCCCGTTTGTCGGTGCGGAATGAGTTAGGGCTGTCAGTTGAAACACCGTTGGTAGGGATGATTGGCCGTTATGATCCGCAGAAGAATCACGCCGGATTTTTTGAAGCGGCTGGTTTGCTCCATCGCCGCTTACCGGATGTGCATTTTGTTCTTGCCGGCAAAGGGATAGGGAAAGAAAATCGTTATCTAAGCGATGCAATGAAAACCTTTGAGGTGGGGGAAGTGTTTCATCTGCTGGGACAACGGAACGACATTAATCGTCTGATGGCAGCTTTGGATGTGTTGGCGGTTTCTTCATCTTTTGGCGAAGCATTTCCTAATGTATTGGGTGAAGCAATGGCCTGTGGCGTGCCGTGCGCGGTTACTGATGTCGGAGATTCGGCTTATATTGTCGGTAAAACGGGGTGTGTAATAACATCGGGTGATATGAATGGTCTGGCGGCGGCGATAGAATCAATATTGACGCTTTCTTCAGATGAATGGTATTCACTCAGCGCAAAAGCGCGAGCGCGGGTGGTTGAACATTTCGAAATTGGCAAGGTAGTATGTCAGTATGAAGAATTTTACGAAGCTCTTGCAGCCTTGGGTGAGAGAAAATAGCCTTTTGGCAGACTCTACCAATGAAATCTTAGATTGAAAATGCCAATGGTCAGCGTTTATCCGTTGGAGCATAAAATAATCTTCATTATCCGGTTTTTTCCTCGGGCGATGTCTTTTTCCCGATCAACATATTTCCGTGCATAAAAAAACTTGATCGTTGCCCTGTCATCTTCCGGAATATTTGTCCAGCCCATCTTGCCCCGGCAGGTCAACTCCGCAATCAAGCGAGCATCAAAAGCATCCGTTTTTACGCAGCTAAATGAACTTGCGGTGGAAAGGGCTATTTCCGAGACGGTTACCGTCTGTAGTAATTGCTGAAACTATGAAAGTCTTGATAACCGGCGGCACCGGCGCCATCGGGCCACGCGTCGTTGATGCAATGTACAAGGCCGGGTTCATGGTCCGTGTATTTTCTGCCGATCCACCTTTTCCCTGTCTATTTCCGGAAAGCACGGAGGTGGTAGTCGGCAATATAAATGATAAAGATGCTGTCCGGTCTTCTATGCAGGGTGTGGAAGCCGTCGTGCATATGGCTGCGTTACTGCACATAGTCAATCCTACACCGGAATTACGAGAAAAATACGAACAGGTTAATGTCAATGGTACAGCAACAGTCGTTGATGCTGCGATTAGAGAAGGAGTCGGACGTGTTGTCCTGTTCAGCACGATAGCGGTGTACGGCGAGGCAGGTGGACGGATTCTCAACGAGAAATCACTGACCCGCCCTGAAACATATTACGCCCGGACAAAGCTTGTTGCCGAAGGAATCGTATTGGATGCGAAGGGGCCGGACGGAAAAAAACTGGGGGTTGTGTTGCGCCTGGGGGCGGTTTACGGCTCCCGCATCAAGGGCAATTATGAGCGTTTGACAAAAGCCCTGGCGCGCAACAGGTTTGTCCCTGTGGGAAAGGGGTTTAATCGGCGGACGTTGGTTTACGACAAGGATGTCGGCAATGCGGCCGTGCTGGCGGTTTCTCATCCGGATGCGGCAGGCATGATCTTTAATGTAACCGATGGGACGTTTCATACGTTGAATGAGATTATCGAGTCCATTTGCTCGGCCCTTGGACGCAGGCCGCCGCTGCTCTCATTGCCTGTCGGTCCGACGCGCGCCCTGATGGGGTTGATTGAGAAGGGATGCGGCGCCCTTGGTATAAAACCATTTGTTACACGGGGAATGCTTGACAAATATACCGAAGATATCGCCGTCGACGGCAGCCTTATTCAAAAAGAGCTGGGTTTTGTACCCCATTATGATTTAAAATCAGGATGGGAAGAGACGATCAAGGATTTACGGAAAGGTAAAGGAATTTGAAACGTCTCCTTGATTTTTGCCTTTCCCTGTTTTTGACGGCAATTCTGCTATTTCCCATGGTAGTTATCGCTCTGCTGGTAAGGCTTACTTCCAGAGGAGCGGCTCTGTACTGGTCGGATCGTGTCGGGGTGAACAACAGGATTTTCAGGATGCCGAAATTCAGGACAATGCGTACCGACACCCCGGCGGTTGCCACGCACCTGTTGAGCAATCCCGATGTGTATCTGACTCCGATCGGTTCCCTATTGCGGAAATCAAGCCTGGATGAGCTACCGCAATTATGGAGCGTTCTTAAGGGGGACATGAGTTTTGTGGGACCTCGGCCGGCCCTGTTCAATCAGGATGATCTTGTAGCCTTGAGAACGGAAAAGGGAGTTCATGTACTGATCCCGGGCATTACAGGCTGGGCGCAGATAAACGGCAGGGATGATATCCCTATACCTTTAAAGGTCGAATATGATAAATATTATCTGGAAAACAGATCGTTCTTCTTTGATATGAAAATATTGTGTTTGACCTTCTACAAAGTTATCCGGGCGAAAGATGTCAGTCATTGAGCATAAGAAAAATATGTTTAAACGTCCGTTGCAGTCAATATTATTAAGCAACTGGTAACAGTAGTAGTTATATCCACATAAGAAAAATATAATTTGCATGAACATGAATAGATTAATTCACCCAACGCCCAGAAAGCGGGTTTTGTTGTTTTTAATCGGAGACGTCCTCTCCATTTGCTTTTCTCTCTATCTTTCCTTTTTGGTACATTTCAACTTCAGTCAAACGGTTGATTATGTCGTACTGCTGGAAAATGTGCTGCCGTTCTTTCTTGTCGTAAAACTGTTTTTCCTTGCATTGTTCCGGGGATATCGGATGACCTGGCGTTATGTGGGAGTGTCCGATTTAACCAATATCATGGCGGCGATCATGATTTCCAACTTAATTCTTATGGTTGCTAGTTTCCCCTTTCCAAATTTATTGCACATCCAGTTTCCCATCGAAGGCTATGTCAAGCGGATTTTCATCGTGGACGGTATCTTTTCTCTCTTCTTTATCGGTGGGTTAAGGATCGCCAAGCGGGTCTATCTGGAAGTCATTCGAAAGAAGAACCCAGCTAGACAGGGTAAAAAAACATTAATCTTGGGAGCCGGGAATACCGGTGAGATGATTTTGCGGGATACGGTGCGACAACTTTTTTCTGATTTTTATCCTGTCGGCCTTCTGGATGATGATCCCCGTAAGTTGGGTACTTACATCCACGGCGTCAAGGTTCTGGGAAAAACGGATCAGCTTGAAAGCATGATAGCCGGAAACGAGATCGAGGCGGTCATTATTGCCATACCGTCTCTCAATCACAAGACGCTCAGGATTCTCTACGATTCAGCCAGAAGAGCAGGAGTGAAAACCATTAAATTCGTTCCACGGATCTATAATTACGAGCGGCCGGAAATCAATCTCAAAGCCCTTGACGATATAGCCATCGAAGACCTGATCGGGCGTCAGGCAATCAATGTCGATTATCAGAGTATCCGGGATTTTTTAACGGAAAAATCGATTCTGGTGACGGGCGCCGGAGGTTCCATTGGCTCGGAAATAGTAACTCAGGTATGTTCTTTTCAACCTTCCTGTCTGATTTTGTTTGATATTGATGAAACGGAACTGCATAATTTGGGATTGAGGCTGCAGCGATTGTTCCCGGAGATAACGGACAAAATTAAATATGTGACGGGCGATGTCCGGGATTGGGGAAGGCTCCGTGAGGTATTCGGTGATTACAGCCCCCGGGTCGTTTTTCACGCGGCGGCATATAAGCATGTTCCTATGATGGAGACCAACCCCAAAGAGGCCGTAAAAGTCAACATCTTTGGAACATACGCCCTTGCTCTGGCTTCCAGGAAATACGGCGTGGAGAAGTTCATCATGATTTCCACGGACAAGGCTGTCCGGCCGACCAGTGTAATGGGGGCGACCAAAAGAATGGCCGAGCACATCTGCCGGGCTTTCCAGGAAACAGCCGGTAATGGGGAAGACTGTAAATCAACGCAGTTTGTTTCAGTGCGCTTCGGCAACGTTCTGGGAAGCCGCGGAAGTGTTCTGCCTCTGTTTCTCGATCAGTTGAAGCACGGAGGACCGTTGACAGTTACGCATAAAGACATGAAACGCTACTTCATGACGATTCCGGAGGCGGTGTCTCTGGTGTTGCAGGCTTCGACGATGGGCAGCGGCGGCGAGGTCTTTGTCCTGGATATGGGTGAACCAGTCTATATTCTTGATGTCGCCGAGGAACTGGTTCGCCTTCATGGCCTTGAACCCCATAAGGACATTGAATTCGAGTTTACCGGTTTGCGACCGGGAGAGAAACTTTTTGAGGAAATCCTGACGGCCGAAGAAGGCACTGTCGCCAGCAAACATGAAAAGGTTTTTATCGCCCGCAACAGTGAAAAATATACCTTGGAAGACTTGAATGTCATCCTGGAAGATTTCGACAAGCAGGTCAAATCCCTGGAACCGGGCAGCCACGAGGCCGTCAAGGCACTCCTGAAGAAGTATGTAAAGCATTATGAGGTTCCTGTAACCGGTGCAGAGAGCTCGTAACTATTTTTCGTGAAGGAGGTGCTTCATTGAACGGAACCGCAAATAGCCATAAATGGATCCTGGTCGTCGGCGCCAGACCGAATTTCATGAAGATCGCCCCCCTGATGCGGGCCATTGGCTCATGCAATGAGAAGCGCGATATAAAGGTTAGGCCGTTTCTCGTTCATACGGGACAACATTACGATGCAAGCATGTCCGATGCCTTTTTCCGGGATCTGCGGCTGCCGGAGCCGGACGTTCATCTGGGGGTCGGTTCGGGGAATCACGGCGAACAGACGGGTAAGGTATTGATTGAATTTGAAAAAATCCTGCTTCGTGAATGTCCCGAGCTGGTAATCGTGGTTGGGGATGTTAATTCCACACTGGCCTGCGCCCTTGCGGCCGTTAAACTGCACATTCCCGTAGCCCACGTGGAAGCCGGGCTGCGCAGTTTCGACCGGACCATGCCCGAGGAGATCAACCGGATCGTCACCGATGCCGTGTCCGATTATCTCTTCACCCCGTCGCCCGACGGAGATGAACATCTGCTCAACGAGGGAATTTCCCGGGAAAAGATCTTTCTCGTCGGCGATATTATGGTCGATAGTCTGTTGTTCAACCTGGAACAGGCGAAAGAAACGAGGATCCTGGCCAATCTGGGACTCGTCGATTCTCCGGCGGCTGCGGGAGACCACCCCCGGTCGATGCCCTACGCCCTGCTGACGCTCCATCGCCCGGCCAATGTCGATGACCGGGAAACTTTCAGCCGCATTCTGACAGGCCTGCTCGCAGTGGCGGCAAAGCTTCCCGTTATTTTCCCGCTGCACCCCCGGACCCGGAAGCAGGTGAACGCTTTCGGGCTGAACGACGCCTTTGTCTTCCACGGCGCCTTGCCTGTCGACTCTTCCCTGTACCTGGATGAGAAGGGATGGATTCCGAAAGTTCATTGTTTTGAACCCCTGGGTTATCTGGAATTCCTCAATCTCATGGCCCATGCGCAGGCGGTTCTCACGGATTCCGGAGGAATACAGGAAGAAACCACAGTCCTGAACATCCCCTGCATTACCCTGCGGGATTCGACGGAACGTCCCATCACCCTGACGGAAGGGACGAATGTCCTGGTCCATGATGATCCGCAAAAGATTGTGGCTGAGATGGACAAGGTCTTGGCGGGTCAAAGCCGCCGGGGAAAATGTCCCGATATCTGGGACGGTCATACCGCCGAACGGATTGTGGCAGTCCTCAATGAAAGATTGGGCTCCCGGTCGTCTGTTCCTTAGTATTTTCAGAAGCGGCAGCGTTGCTGGACGCCTGCCTGTATTAAATGAGCAGTCAATCTTAACGCAGAAAGGAATGTCTTATGAGTGAACAGTTGATGTCCGTCAGTCCCAGCGGCGAGAGCTTTGCGCTTCCCGTTCCGGAGGATTACCCCGGTGAGTTTGAACGGCTGAAACAGATAGTACAGGAGCAGCATTCCATGGGACGGGAAATCGTCGTCGTCATGGGGCTTGGTTTTGTGGGGGCCGTAATGGCCGGAGTCGTGGCTGACGCCGTCGATAAAGGGACGGGAACCCCCAACAAATTTGTTATCGGCATGCAGAGGCCTTCGGTACGGTCTTTCTGGAAGATTCCCCTGTTTAATCGGGGGATCGTCCCTGTGGAGGCGGAAGATCCGGAGGTTGCCCCGCTGATCCGTCGTTGCGTTACCGAGAAGAAGACCCTGATGGCCACCTTTACCGATGATGCGTTGTCACTGGCCGATGTGGTTGTGGTTGATGTGCAGTGCGACTACTTCAAGGAAATTTTGGGGGACGTCAGAATGGGTTATGCCGAGATTGCCGCCCTGGAAGAGAGCCTGAAGATTCTCGGGGAGAAGATCCAGCCGCAATGCCTGGTCTTGATAGAAACGACCGTTCCTCCCGGCACCACGGAGTACATTGCCTATCCCATCGTCAAGAAGGCCTTTGAGCGGCGCGGCCTTACTGACGCCGAGCCGCTTTTGGCTCATTCCTTCGAGCGGGTGATGCCCGGCCGGGAATATGTGTCGTCCATCCGGGATTTCTGGCGGGTTTGCAGCGGCGTTAACGATACCGCCAGGAAGCTGGTAACTCAATTCCTTTCCGGTATATTGAATGTGGAAAAATTTCCCCTGACCGTTTTAGACCGGCCCATTGAAAGCGAGACGTGCAAGATCGTGGAAAACTCCTTCCGGGCGACCCTTCTTGCCTTTTTGGATGAATGGAGCGTTTTTGCCGAGCGCAACGGTGTCGATCTCATCAAGGTCATCCAGGCGATCAAGATGCGTCCCACCCATTCGAACATGATCTTTCCCGGTCCCGGCATCGGCGGCTATTGCCTTCCCAAAGACGGCGGACTGGGAGTATGGGCCTACCGGACCCTGATGGGCTTCGATGATGATATCTTCAAGTTGACGCCCATGGCCATCGACATCAACGACACGCGGGCGCTCCATGCCGCCGAACTGGTGCGCGATGCCCTGCGCAATATGGGCAAGATCGTTGCCGCTTCGAAAATTGCCGTTCTCGGCGCGTCTTATCGGGAGGATGTGGGCGATACCCGCTACAGCGGTTCGGAGATGCTGGTCCGCAAACTGACGGAGATGGGTGGGGAGATCTCCGTGCATGATCCCTATGTCCAGCACTGGTGGGAATTTGAAAAGCAGGATACGTATCCCGCGACGGGCCATTCCTGGTCAAGATTTTTCCGCAACCAGGAAAAACTGACAGAACTGCGCATTCAGCCGGATTTGAGCGAGGTTTTGAAAGGCGCCGATGCAGTGGTCCTGGCTGTTCGTCACAAGGCTTACCTGGGTCTTGACCCTGATGATCTGTTGAGTATGGTAAAGAAACCTTTTGCCGTGGTGGATTGTTTCGGCATTCTGAACGATGACAATATTCGCCGCTTTCTTTTCCTCGGCTGTGAGGTCAAAGGATTGGGGCGCGGTCACATCAAGCGGCTCAAGGATCAGGTGAGAAGTCGATGAGAAAGATTCTAGTCACCGGCGCCGCCGGTTTCATCGGATTTCATCTGGCCGGCAGGCTGCTGGCAGCCGGAAATCAAGTAATAGGTCTTGACAATCTTAGTGACTATTACGATGTTCGGTTGAAAGAGGCCCGGCTTGCCCGACTGATGTCCCTGAACAACTTCCGGTTTCTCAGAATGGGATTGGAAGAACGGGAGAAACTGCTACGCCTCTTTGCTGAAGAAAAATTCGATGTGGTGGTCAATCTAGCGGCCCAGGCCGGTGTGCGCTATTCCCTTGTCAATCCCTATGCTTATATAGACAGTAATATTGTCGGTTTTATTAATATCCTTGAAGGATGCCGCCATCATGGCGTGCAGCATTTGGTTTTTGCCTCCTCAAGTTCCGTTTACGGCGCCAACACCAAGATGCCCTTTTCCGTGCATCACAACGTGGATCATCCCGTTTCCCTCTATGCGGCAACAAAGAAGGCCAATGAATTGATGGCACATTCTTATGCAAGCCTTTACAACATACCTTGTACCGGTCTGCGCTTTTTTACCGTTTACGGTCCCTGGGGACGCCCGGACATGGCTCTGTTCCTCTTTACAAAGGCGATTCTCGAAGGCCGGTCGATTGATGTCTTCAACCACGGCAGAATGCAGCGGGATTTTACCTTCATCGAGGATATCGTTGAAGGGGTGGTTCGAGTAATTGACCGGATTCCGCAGGCGAATCCGCTCTGGGATGGCGCCAGTCCTGATCCCGGGACCAGTTATGCGCCGTACAGGATTTACAACATCGGCAACAACCACCCGGTGGAACTGATGCGTTTCATCGAGGTGTTGGAGGATTGTTTGGGAAAAAAGGCTGAGAAAAATCTACTGCCTCTTCAGGCCGGCGATGTGCCAGCCACGTATGCCGATGTCGACGACCTGGTCCGGGATGTAGGCTTTCAGCCGGCAACCACTATTGAAGAGGGCCTTCGCCGTTTTGTGGATTGGTACCGGGAATATTACTCAAATGGTGAAATTCAGGATTCGGTTCCCGTAAGTTTAAATGAGTCACGGAGGTAAAAGATGATCGAGAAGGGAATCATTCTGGCGGGCGGATCCGGGACGCGCCTTTATCCGTTGACCCAGGCTGTCAGTAAACAGCTTATGCCGGTTTACGATAAACCCATGATTTACTACCCCCTGTGCACGCTGATGCTTGCCGGGATCAACGATATTCTGGTGATCACCACCCCGCAGGATCAGCCGCTGTTCCAATCCCAGTTGCGCGACGGAAGCCAGTGGGGCATCCGGATCGAATATGCGGTGCAACCCAATCCCGACGGGCTGGCTCAGGCTTTTATCATCGGCAGAGAATTTATCGCCGGCGATCCTTGTGCTTTAATTTTGGGCGATAACATCTTTTTCGGACACGGATTGGTGGATAAATTGGAGGCTGCTGCAGTGCAGACGAGCGGAGCCACGGTTTTTGCCTACTGGGTGAAAGATCCGGAAAAATACGGCGTCGTGGAATTTGACAAAGAGGGGCGCGCCGTCAGTCTTGAGGAAAAACCCCAGCAGCCGAGGTCCAATTATGCCGTGACTGGGCTGTATTTCTATGATGAACAGGTCGTAGATTTTGCCCTGGGACTGAAACCATCCGCACGAGGGGAACTGGAAATTACCGATCTGAATCGGTGTTATCTCGAACGCAATCAGTTGCGGGTGGAAACTCTGGGGCGGGGGTTTGCCTGGCTGGATACCGGTTCGCACGAATCGCTTTTGCAGGCATCCAATTTCGTGGAGACCATCGAAGAGAGGCAGGGGCTCAAGATCTCCTGTCCGGAAGAAATCGCATACCGCAGAGGCTATATAACCAGTGAAAAGCTGTTGAAATTGGCCCAGCCCCTGGCTAAAAATCAATACGGAGAATACCTGATCAAAATTGCCAATCATGAGAGGTAGGATATGCCCTTTTCCTTCACCCCCCTTTCTCTTCCTGAGGTCATTCTCGTCGAACCGGGGATTTTTCCCGATCACCGGGGATTGTTTTTTGAATTCTTCAAGGCCTCGGAGTTTGTGAAAGCCGGCCTGCCGGCCCATTTCCCCCAGGACAATTTTTCTTTTTCAAAAAAAGATGTGCTTCGCGGACTGCACTACCAGAAACATCCCAAAGCACAGGGGAAATTGGTTTCTGTCCTTAAAGGAAGAGTCTGGGATGTGACCGTTGATATCCGCAGACAATCGCCGACCTTCCTGAAATGGACTTCAGTGGAACTTAATGACCGGAACCATGCGATGCTTTACATCCCACCCGGATTTGCCCACGGATTCGTGGCTTTGACCGATGACGTTCACTTACTTTATAAGTGCACTAGCGAATATGATCAGCAAGCTGATGCCGGCGTTTGCTGGGATGATCCTGAGATCGGCATTCCCTGGCCCGTTAAACATCCGATCCTCTCGGAAAAGGATCGAGCCCTCCCTGCCGTCAATTATGCCGAAGTGTTCTGATGTTGTCCCATTTGATCAATCGGAAATAATCTTCCCTGCCGAGATTAACTGCCTCTGAATCATCAGCATCTTCTTTCCCAGGAAATACTCCACTTCCTTATCAATAAGCACGAACCTGGCCGATACATTCTCCAGATTGTGAATGTAACCGACAGTCTCAACCGGATTGCTGATTCTGACGATCTGTCCGTCGATATTGAAGGTCCTTCCCTCGAACATCAGCGATAAGGCGACTTTGCCGTATTCCAAGGGCGGTTCCGTCTTGGGATGGCTGAACTGGACGCCGCCGATGGAGATGTTGATCAGGTTGACCTTTTCGCCGTTTGCCAGGAGCGTAACC
Source organism: Syntrophus sp. PtaB.Bin001 (assembly GCA_002067815.1). Taxonomy (GTDB): domain Bacteria; phylum Desulfobacterota; class Syntrophia; order Syntrophales; family Syntrophaceae; genus Syntrophus. The sequence goes on from MVQR01000002.1 coordinate 32,710, forward strand.
TCACTGTTGACTGTTGGTTTCACACGGTAATGCATCCGCAGATTGATGCCTGCCGGTTCCCCTTCCTGTTTCAGAACAAAGGCCGGTACAATGCTTGATGCGGAAAGCGGGTACTCCTTGATAAGTTCTACAAGAATGGCCCGAAACCCAACCCGGATCACCTTTTTTTTATCCGTTTTTTCTCTTGCGGCAATAAGGTAGCTGGCGTTGATCTTGGCGCCGATATGTCTGCCGTAAAGGGGCGGAGACGTCTGGGAGATGATATACAACCGGTCCATGACATCATAGACCATGGCCTTTCTCGCGACGACCCGGCCATTTTGCAAGTCGGCTTCTAGGACAATATCGAGCCTTGATCCTGCTCCTCTCATGGAAAGTCTT
>MVQR01000003.1 GCA_002067815.1 Syntrophus sp. PtaB.Bin001
CAGAGATATCCGCGATGACATTCCTGCAGTGCTCTGTACGGGGCTTCAGGAAGAAGGAGACATGGAAAAACTCACATCTCTCGGTATAAGCCGAATAATCTCCAAACCGACAAGAATGAGCGTATTGAACGTTGCCATACGTGATGTGCTGGATAAAAGACTAAATGTATAGAGGATAGCATCCTGTAGTTGGGACCGTCTACGTCATGGATCGAAGCTATCTTGATTTTGCGCCCTGTATAAAGTCCATCATGAGTCGGCATTCTTCGTTACAATAAAGCAAGCGGGTTTATTTTTTTGGGGGGCTATTTATGGAATTATAAAATATCAGACGTAGATATCAACGCCGCCACGGGCTTTGGCCTGTCCAGCGTCTGCTTGGATTCGTTCCGCATTCTCCATGAGCATGTTGACCATCTGCTGCTGTGCTTTCGCATCCGCCTTCAGCATGCTCATCATCATCTGTTCTTGCACTCTTTGCATCGACATTGTCATTGCCGTAGTCGCTAAACCCGACATGTTTTTCTCCCCCATCAATATTCTTGACTCTTGCCTTTATTATCAGCTATCCCATGCTTGGCTTTAATCTTTATTTCGGCAAAAATACTACAAATCTTTAATACACGCTCTAAATTAAAGTTTGCGTATAGCTGGATAAAATAACCGGGCAAAAGAAAAGGGGTTAGGCAATAAAAACTTAACCCCTTGATTTTTTTTGGCTGGGGAAACAGGATTCGAACCTATATTCACGGAGTCAGAGTCCGTTGTCCTACCATTGAACGATTCCCCAGTGCGGGATGTTGTACAGATGTGCCCGTCAAGCTTCTGAAGTAATCTGTTTGCAGGCGGGTGTGAATATAATGTTATTGATTTTTTCTGTCAACAAATTTTCTCAAATTTAGTGTTTTGGTGATAAGGACTTGCTTTCTCAGGATAAAATAACGCTTTTGATAAACCAGGCGGCAAAAAGCCAGAAGGCAAAACCGATCCAAGCGCTGAATTCCGTAAGTATCACTCATTCCGAGGGTATTTAGTCCGTGAAATAATCACACCTTCTGGATAGTTTGTATCCGTTCCGGATATTTAGTATCCGCTTAACATGATGGGATATACTGTCTTGTATAATCGATTTTAATGATATATATCGAAATCATTGACATATATTTGATTTCCCCAGGATGGCACATCATTTGCCCTAATTATTTCAAGTCTGAAAGACTATAAAATAATGAAAATATTTATGAAAGGATTAGAAAGAGGCGAACAATGAAAAAATTATTTTTAGTTTCAATTGCCGTTCTTCTAATGTCACTGCAGGGATGTTATGTTGTGGAGCCTGGTCCGGGCGTATATGGCGGCGATTCGGGCTATGAACCGCCACCGGTCGTATTTGAAAGGCCTCCCGATGTAATAGTGATGCCTGACACTACAGATGTTTATGTCGTTCCGGACATAGACATCGACTTGTATTTCTGGAATGGCTGGTGGTGGCGTTTGTGGGACGGCCGCTGGTATCGATCCCATTATTATAACCGTGGTTGGGCTTATCATCGCGAAGTTCCAAGTTTTTATTTCGATGTAGATCCAGGCTGGCGGGGATATTACAGAAACCGTAATTGGCGCGGCCACCGATGGAACTATGAAAGGATTCCCAATCAGCGGCTCCAGCAGAACTGGAAAAACTGGCACAATGATAAATACTGGGAAAAGAAAAGAACGTGGGGAGTCGAGAGATATCAACCTCCACCACCACAACAGAAAGAGGAATTAAGACACCAACGGCAGTTGCAATATCAGAAAAGGCCTGACATTCAGAGGCAGCAGCCTCAGAAACAAGGGCAATTCGGGCAGCCCAAGGTTCAACAGCCTGTACAACAACCGCAGGGAAATGTCCAGCCACCTCAAAGGTTAAGACAATCCGAACAACAAAATGTTCAGCAGCCGGTTAAACAACCTCAGGAAAATGTTCAGCAAACTCAGAGGCAGAGGCAGTTCGATCAGCCCAAGGTTGAACAGCCTGTGAAGCAATCACAGGAAACTTTGCATCAACCTGAAAGACAAAGACAGTTTGGTCAACCAAATATTAAAAAGCCTGTGAGGCAACAGGAAGAAACTGAACAACAGCCTCCAAGACAGAAGCAGTTTGGGCAACCTAAGGTTCAGCAGTCCGTGAAGCAACCGCAGGAAACCGGACAGCAGCCGCAAAGGCAAAGGCAGTTCGACCAACGCAAGGTTCAACAGCCTGTAGAGCGACAGAAGGAAACTGTTCAGCAACCGCAAAGGACAAGACAGCTCGAAGGACGAGATGCTCAGTCGCAATCTAAAGAGACGATCAAAGCAAAGCAGTCGCGACCACAGTCCAGAGAAGCGGTACAAAAAAGCTCACAGCCTCAACAAAAAGATGTGCCGCAAAAATTCGATCCGCGGTATGAAAAGCCTGAAAAACGCGGGGAAGAAAGACAGGAGATAAAGTAGGGTTTGTGTAAATATGGCCGGTGCATAAATTTTATGCGCCGGCCATTTATGTCCGAAAACTGATTCTATCCTATTAGTTTCTTGTGTTCCACCATCAAACATCTAGACTGGACAACACATAACCCCGCCGAGCGGGCCTTTGCTGCCGCTTCGTCGTGGGTCAAACCCAGTTGCATCCAAACGGCCCCGGCCTTGATGCCGATAGCTTCTTCAACAATTCCCGGAACGGCTTCTACAGCCCGGAAGATATCGACGATGTCGACAGGTTCGGTGATCGAAGAGAGGTCGGGGTAGCATTTCTCCCCCATAATTTCACTTTTGACCGGGTTGACCGGTATAATCCGATATCCTTTTCCCTTAAGATATGAAGCCACCCGGTAGCTGTCCCGATCGGGACGGTCTGAAAGCCCAACAACAGCGATGGTCCGGCAACCTTTGAGTATGGCGAGCACCTCTTCCTCGGGTGGATTGTCGTCGGAAAAAGTCCCTTTTATTTTGTCATTCTCCATTTTTCTCCCTCCTTGCAGCCTTTCCGTTTTTTCTGCAGATAGCGGCGCATCAACAATCAGGGAACAACCCAGGATGCGTTCATGCGATTCTCTTTCCAATAAAATTTTGCCCGCACGTGTCCCGTTAATTTCAAAAGTAGCCAGTCCATTTCATCGAAGCGACAGACAATGGCCGCAAAGTTTTTTCGTGCCTCGGAAGCGTCAAGCAATTTGGGAGCCTTTTCCCGGAGGAATCCGGGAATCCCCGAAGTAGGTTTTTCCGTGGGCGAACCCGGCGGGATCTCGGCGCAGTAGTTGATTCGATGCGCCATGGTTACTTTTTCCCACTGAGAATCTGCCGTTTCGTCGTCGGTATGGACTGACGCGGTTCCGGACAGGCGCAACTGCAGCCACTTTTCAGGATTATAGAACAACCAGCTCACATTGGGGTTGTCTTGTATCTGCAATACCTTGGAGCCGCGGGCATCACAGTGGCATATCAATGTCCGGTCCTTTTCCGAGAACTCTCTCAGGATGACGATCCGCACCTGAGGCTTGTCGCCGTCCAGGGTGGTAAGACTTGACTGGTGAAACGGGTCCCTGAAGTTCCGAACACCGTCATGGAGCATTCTCCAACTCGCTTGAAGAATGTCATCAAGAGTTGAGATATTTTCTTTTTTCCCAAAGATCATAAAACCCCTCATTCCTGCCAACTTCCGCTTTTTGTAGGACTTTCATCAGCGATTGCCGGCAAGATATTTTCATTCTCGCTTCAGTTTTCCAGGGAAAGGCTGACCCTCGATACGCCTTCGGGCTCAGGCTTCACCCTGAATCCCAGTTTTCGGCACAAGGCAAGCATCTTCTCGTTATCTGTCAAAACGAGGCCCTCAATCTCATCCAACTGCTTTTCTCTACCTATGCCTATCAGAACGTCAATCAGCTTCGCTCCAAGTCCCATGCCCTGGTAATTGTCGCGAACAATAATGGCAAACTCGCCTATCCTGGTATCCGGTTCATATATAAGGCGGCTTCCGCCGATCATGATCTTCTTCTCGTTTTTTTTGATCTCCGCCAGAACGGCTAATTCCCGATCGTAGTCCATGTTGCATGACCGCACAACCAGATCGTCGGATATCTCCCGAACACCGAAGTATCTGTTCCGCACCGTCTCCTCCGATAATTCGGCGAGCATTTCCTGATACATAAACTTGTCTTCCGGACGAATAGGCCTTATAAGGACCTCCGTTCCGTTCGGAAGGCTCCAATTTGTCATGTAGCGTGAGGGATAAGGCGTGATGACGAGATGGGGATATGAAGTGGAGTCATCATAGTCACGGGCAAGAACAACCTTCACATCACCGGCAAGCACCTTTGACTCGCCCACCCACAGTACTAAACTGATGCTTTCGATTTCAGAAAAATCGACCACCAGGTTTGAAAAGCTGAGAAGGGCGTACTCCAGCCTTGAAACGGTTTGCTGTTCCTCTTCGCTATCTTTCAGGGCGCGGTAGATATCCATTCCTTCAAGAAGGCGTCTGGCAAGGGTTTGATTGAGCGGCGGAAGGCCGATGCAGATGTTATCAGGACCTCCGACATCGGAACTGAGAACCAAAACCGTGCGGAATTCGGGATCTCTTCTCGATTCAAGCTTCAGCCTGAAACTGTTCACGCCAGGTTGTTTCTGGAGAATTATCTCCACATTCTCTACACCGAATTTTTGTTTCGATTCCCGGCAGGCGTCGTCAATATCTTCTTCCTTGGTAAGAGGAATTATCTCTTCTTTATCCTCATAAAAATAACGCATTGTCAGTGACTGAGGAAGACCCATTTGCCGGATCTCCCGGCGAACCTGGTTGATATCAGTCACAACAGCAGTACTAGGCGTATCGATCCGATAGTTTCTGAGCAGGTCAAGGGCATGCTGACCGGGCAGCGTGTGTCTTCCCTCCTTCATGGCCTTGCGGACGACCGTCTTCAGATAATTCATCAGAGGCGCTCCGGCCTTTATATCCTCTGCAGGCGTCTCATAGATCAGTTCGATGTTCCTGTGATAGCCGTACATATAGAGATAGGTTTTTACCGCTTCTTCCGGAGTCGCATAGGCGGGAACATTATTGTGCATAAGGATGCGGCGGCCTTCAGCAGCTCGCTCCCCTCCGATCCAGGCGACAATGACAGGTTTCTGCGTCTTCCTGGACATTTCTATGATAGCCTGGGCGAGATCCACTGCACCGGCGAAAACCCTTGGCGTATAGATAACCAGTATGCCGTCCACCCCTTCATCGCGGAGACAGGCCTCAACCGTATTCATGTATCGCCTCGTATCCGCCTCTCCCTCCATGTCGACTGGGTCGTCCCGGTACCATTGTTCCGGGAGCAAAACATCCTGTTTATCCCTGCCTTCGGCGGAAATCATCGCCAGTTTGCCTCCAAGCTCAGTCAGCTTATCCGTGGCCATGATCCCCATGTCCCCGGCATTTGTGATAACTGCCAGTCTCGGACCTCCGGGTAGACGGGGCGAGTCTAGGACCGTCGCCATATTGAAGAGATCCATCACTTCTGCGACCCTCACGATCCCTACTCTACGAAAAACGGCATCGTATACCCGGTCGTTTCCTGTTTGCCGCCCTGCACGCATATCGATAAACTCACGGACAGCCTCCGACCGACCGGGTTTGAGCACGACAATCGGCTTGCTCAGGGCAAACCCACGCGCGGCGCTGATGAATCGTTTTGCATTTCCCACAGTCTCCATGTAAATCACGATGCTTCTCGTGTTATAGTGATAAGTCAGAAAATCGATAAGATCTCCGTATCCGACGTCAATCCGTGAACCGAGCGATGCGAACATGCTGAAGCCGATGCCCATCGTGCCGCCCCAATCGAGTATTGCATCACCGAGAACCGGCGCAATAAGAGCTATATTGCCGGGTTTGGGATTTACCTTAAGGAAAGTCGCATTAAGACCGATGTGGGGAAGGATGACCCCCAGGGAGTTGGGACCGATAATTCTCAGGCCGTATTTTTTGCGGACAGCCGTGATTTTATCTGCCAGATTTCTTAGCTCCTCCTCTTCAAAACGTGATGTCAGGATAACGGCGACCGACACGCCCGCCTTCCCACATTCCTCGATGATTCCGGAAACGGTCTGAGCGGGTGTGATTATGACGGCCAGAGTGACATGGGAAGGCACATCCCCGATTGACCTGAAACAGCGGCCCCCGAGAACATTCTGTCTATTCGGATTTACGGGATAGACAGGATAGTCGGGAGGATTCGTTTTCCGGAGCAGATTCAAGAGCACGGCCCTGCCGATCGAATTGTCTTTATCCGTCGCTCCGATAAGGGCCACCGATTCAGGTTTCAACATTTCTCTTAGAGAGCCCATTCAAACCATCCTCTCTATTGATTTTCGCCATACGTTCATAATTCCGATTCCACTCAAAGCACCGGCTTCGTCATTCCTCCACATACGTCAGTGTATGCCTTTGTCGCCTCTGCCTTGACGCTTGCTATCATCTTTAATCCGGAATTGGAATTACAAAGTTGGCTGCCAAATAAGTTCTCTGATCTCCATGCCTGCAGGCAAGAGTTATGATGAATCATTCTGTTTAAGAAGATTTTATGTCTTGAAGCAATACTTGTGAAGGGGTCAGTCGGTCGGACCGATCCCCTTCGTTTTGGCGGGCATATCGAGAAAGGATGGTAGTCGTCTTATTTCATCCCTTTACGCAATCAGCCTTCCACAAGCAATCTTTATCGCATTCCTTTCTTGTATGGTAACAAGGCTCATAACCTTCCTTTGTCTGAATATCCCGAATGAGATCCTGTTTGGAACGGCCGATTCTTGTATCGATCCCCCAGCTCTTTGCTATCTTTCTTATTTCCTGAATTTTCATCCTTCATCTCCTATCGATTGATTATTTATTTTTTAAATACGGGAAAAAGGAAAATTTGAACGATCACCTGGAAACAAAAAATGTCCATTCTCCTATGTAACTAAAATCCCTTGTAGATTAAAGGATATCTATTGTGTTGTCAACCGGAAACTAAGGAAATGCCGCTGCCAGCTTGCGATTTCCTCTGGAATGGCGGCTATTTCATGGACAGAAGGTCGTAGGCGGATAACACGCACGCCAACACGATATTCAGTAGGAAGCCGCTTCCTCAATCATTGTCATTATTGGTTTTAATCGTTAAGATTGTCGCACTTTTCTTAGCCAATCTGATGTCGAGCATACCTCCCCGGATGGGATACAATCGGTTGTCGAACAACGAAACCATGTCGGCTTCTGACAATTTATCGCGGATGCGTTGGGGCAGATAAGGATTGTTGCAGACATCGATGCGCACTTCCGATGGCATATCGAGCCACCCGTTATGAAAGCCTGCAATAATGACATTGTCGTCTACATATCTCAAAAAGACCAAAAGGAAATAGTCGACATAGAGGCAGACGAAATACCCACAGGAAAGGGCGTCATTCTCCTTTCTGATCGAAATCAGCTTTCGCGTATGATCATAGATTTCCTTTTCAAAGGGATATTCCTCTTTCACTTCGTTTTCGGCGTTTAATTTTTCCCAGGGGAAATCGCGTCTGTTGTCGGGATCGGAGTTTCCTTCAAGACCCAGCTCCGTTCCGTAATAGATCTGGGGAATGCCCCTTATCGTAAAAAGGAAGGTCAAAGCCAGCTTCATGACATCCGTCGCTTTACGATAGTCGCCCATTTGGCGTTCGAGGATATACGTCATGAAACGGGCGGATAGATCGTGGTTGTCAAGGAGGGTCACAAGCTGATTGTGATTCGTGTAGGATTGGTCGCGCTCCAGGATGCCGGTCCCCATATTGTAGGGTGAAACGAAATCCGTCATGGCATGATCATACACGAAAACATTCTTTATGACCTGCTGCAGGGGAAAATCGAAGAGCTGGTCGATAGCATCGAATTTCTGATACTGAGAAAGGGTGTCGATATCAAAAACGAGTACTTCGCCCAACAGTGTGACATCCGGAAATTGACCTTTGACCTGCGTTTTGAAGTAGGTCCAGAAGTTTCTCTCAACGTGTCTGACCGTATCCATCCGGATTCCATCAATGCCCGTTTCCCGCAGCCAGGAAATAATGGTCTCCGCATGATAATCACATACATCGGGCGAATCCAGATCCATGTCCGGCAAGCCTGACAACTGTCCCTCCGTTACGCTCGTTTCCAGGCTGACGTTCATCTTATTGAACCAGGAGGAACGGATTGGAGTGGGATTGGCCGGATCATCGACAATTCCGGGATGACCGTATCCGGTATGGTTCACGACGATATCCAGGATCACTTTTATCCCGTTGTCGTGAAGCTCTTTGACCAAATCTTTGAGATAAAGCTTGCTACCCTGGGGATATTGACCGTTATCGACATACAGGACGGGATTGACGGCGTTAAAATCCAGCGCCCAATATCCGTGATATCCATGGGCTTTTTCAAGATCGATCTGCCGGTAAACAGGGGTGATCCATAGAGCCGTTATGCCCAGATTTTTCAGGTAGGGGATCTTCTCGACAATCCCGTCGAAGTTACCGCCGTGGTAAAAAAGCGGGTTGCCCTTGTTGATCTTATCCTTCACTTCAGGTAGCCGGTTTTCTATCCCATAGAACCTGTCGGTCAGGATAAAATAAATGATGTCTTTACGGGTAATAGCCATGATTTTCCCTCAAGTAATCAGCGGACATCTTTCCAGTTTCCGCCGAATAGAAATTTCCCCATTAACGCGCATTATAGGGAGCTTGAGATAAAATCACAACCTATTTATATCTGAAAGAGCGGCAATCCCGGACGGACCGGCAAAATATAACGTTATCCCACTTCGAAGCCGAAAAAATGCCATTTCAAGCCCGTTTTCCTACCCGGAGCAATCTCATACCATTGAGGGTCACCAGCAGGGAGCTGCCCATATCGCCCGCCACCGCCAGCCAGAGGGTCAGCCAGCCGGGTATTACCAGCAGGAGGATCAATCCCTTGATTACCAATGCGGCAGCAATGTTCTGTTTGATGATGCGCAGGGTCTTGCGGCTTAGGCTCACCGCATAGGACAGCTTTGTCAAGTCATCAGCCATCAGGGCGATGTCCGCCGTTTCAAGGGCGGCATCCGTCCCGGCCGTTCCCATGGCGATGCCGACCGTGGATATGGCCATAGCCGGCGCATCATTCACCCCGTCCCCGACCATCGCCACCTTATGGTAACGGCTCAGCAGGTCTTTCACTGCCGACATCTTGTTTTCAGGCAGCAGTTCCGCCTGAAATTCATCGATTCCCGCCTGTGCTGCAATCGCCCGGGCTGTGCCATAATTGTCTCCCGTCAGCATGACCATTTTCTTGATCCCGATTTTCCTGAGATTCTCCAAAGCCTGGCGGCTGTTCTCCCTCAATACGTCGGCTACGGCAATCAGCCCCAGTATTTTCTCCTCGCTTCCCAGAATAATAACGGTTTTGCCTTCGTTCTGAAGTGCGGCAATGGCTTCTTCCATCTTGCTTAGACTCCGCCCGCTTTCCTCGAAAAACCGAACATTGCCGATAAAATAGGATTTCCCTTCAACCTTCCCCCGAGCGCCCTTTCCCGGAAGAGATTCGAAATCCGAAACAAGGGGGACGGCAATGCCCTCTTCCCGGGCCTTTCGAAGAATCGCCTCGCCCAGGGGATGTTCGGAACGGGATTCAACGGCCGCCGCAACCGCCAGGATATCCTGCACGGAAGTGTCGTTGACGGAACGAATATCCGTGACCTGCGGCTTACCAATGGTCAGCGTCCCGGTCTTGTCAAAGGCGATTACTGAAAGGGCACCTGCTTCTTCGAGATAAACGCCTCCTTTGATCAACACGCCTCTCCTTGCCGCGCTGCCGATGGCAGAGACGATGGAAACGGGCGTTGAAATGACCAGCGCGCAGGGACAGGCGACCAGGAGCATCGCCATGGCCTCATAGAACCACTTATGGAATGGTTGCCCGAATATCAGGGGCGGAAGAGTTGCTGCAAGTACGGCACAGGCAATGACGGCAGGAGTATAATAACGGGCGAAGCGGTCTACAAACTGCTGCGAAGGGGCCCGCTGTCCCTGGGCTTCTTCGACCATCTCGATAATCCGTGAAAGAGTATTGTCCTTTGCAGCCCGTGCTACTTGAACTTCCAGGAAGCCGCGCTCATTGATGGTTCCGGCAAAGACCTCGTCGCCGATATTTTTTTCTACAGGCAGCGACTCACCGGTGATGGATGACTGGTTTACGGAAGAAAATCCCGCAATCACCTTCCCGTCCATGGCGATTCTCTCTCCGGGACGCACAATAATAACATCGCCGATCCGAATTTCTTCCACCGGCAGGGTGATCTCCATCCCTTCCCGACTGACATGAGCCTCTTCGGGAGAGAGATCCATCAATGAACGAATAGAGTTCCTGGTCTTGTCGAGGGTATACCCCTGCAGGGCATTTCCCAGGGAAAAGAGGAAAACCACCGTCGCCGCTTCCTCGAACTGACGGATAGCGGCAGCCCCGACCACAGCGATGGCCATCAGGACATTCATATCCAGCTCTCGGGCGTTGATGAGCACCGAGATGCCGTTTCTGGCCGGCAGAAAGCCGCCCAATACGATCCCGGCGACAAAAAGGGCCGTGGGAACAGCGGCCGGCACGGCAACTCTTTCCGCGATCAGTCCCAAAAGAAGCATTACAAAGGAAATCACCGTCGGTAAGGCGTAAGGATTGGTTTTCCAGAAAGGAGCTTTCTCTTTATGTTTCGCCGTCCGGTCGATTTCCCCTGAATATCCCATCTCGGCAATGATGGACAGGATTTCGGAAACGGGGACCGAATGACTGACAACCATTTTTGAAGCGGCGAAATTGACATTCGCCTTTTCCACACCGGAGATTCTGCCGATCCGTTTTTCAAGCTTGGCGGCGCAATCCGCGCAATCCAAACCAGCGATGAAAAAGGTCGTTTTTCTCTCCTCGATGGAGTCTTTCTTTTCCGCCGCGGCGTCATACCCCAGTGACTGAACTTTATTGATGATCTGCTCGTCCCCGACGGAGTCTCCGTCAAAATCGACGCTCAGTTTACCTAACGGATAAGCTACGCTTGCCGAAGCAACGCCGGGTATCCGCTTGACCGCCTTTTCCAGCTTGGCGGCACAATCCGCACAGTCCAACCCAGTGATCCGAAAGGTCCGGGAAACGGGCGAATCCCTTATTTCAGGACATTCACTCATGAAATGCTTCCTTCACTTCAGAAAATCAGAAGCCTCCGGACCATGGCATTCTGTTAGTTTTTTCGTTACAACGAGAAAAGACGGCTGGATATCCTTTTCATATTGATGATTATAAGGCCCGGTCTATAAATCGACTTCGTAAGTTTGAAATACATTTTCTCAAAGAGCTCTTTACCTTGTCAATCTTAGTAAATAATTTTTGACTTCCTTCGAATACAAGTATAAGAGTGACGGACTATTTTGCCTCTGCCAGCTTCTCATTGGTCAGCAGAGTGCATCCAAAGTTGGATTTAGATATTTTAAAGTGCAAAGGCGGCCACCATGCTCTTTGGAGTTGGTGGCTTTTTTTATGTCATTGCATTGTGCGCAATCCGACTTTTAGTAAATATTGAGAAAGGAGGATGCAAACAATGTCGGAAGGTACAGTTAAGTGGTTCAACGAAAGCAAAGGCTTCGGGTTTATCGAAAAGGACGAAGGCGGCGACGTATTCGTGCATTACAGCGCCATTCAGGCCGGCGGCTTCAGGACGCTCTCTGAAGGTCAGCGGGTCAGATTCGATTTGACTCAAGGCAAAAAGGGGCCGTCTGCAGAAAATGTAACCCCCATCTAAGAATTCACCCCGGCGCTGCCGGATGAAAAGCCCTCTCCTGGCTGTTTTCGTCTCTTGAAGGGCTTTTCTCCGGCAACATTCAAACGGTCGCAGGACAATTAGATCGGAAGAATGACTTCAGGAATTTGTCATGATTCGTACAGCAGATAAACCGGACGGAACATGAAGAAATCCAACAATCCCCATCCGCGATGGAGGGTACAAACCCGAGAGGAGAAATAAATGCAGGCAAAACTGTATGTGGGAAACTTGAGTTTCTCGGTAACCAGTGAGGACTTGAAGGCGCTGTTCGCCAACCATGGTTCGGTAGTTGCGGTAAATGTATTGGAAGGAAAGGGATTCGGCTTCGTAGAAATGTCCAACCAGTCTGAATCTGAAGCAGCCAAAAAAGATCTGGACGGATACGATTTCAAGGGGCGCAAACTAATCGTAAATGTTGCCCGGCCGCCCAAAAAAAAGCCCGCCGGCCGCAAATACCGTTAATTCCGATTCCGGATCATAGATGACGGCAAGACGGCGATTAAGAGGCGACGCAGTCGTATAGAAGGCAATACGTCGAGGAGTCGACAACGAAGCCGACACGGTTAAACGAAGAGAGGCAACCTGATATTTGATTTTAGGCTATCGGCCATCGGGGTACGGCGTTGTCGATTTGTTCCATTATCTCGATGGTCTTCCGGATGGCAACCAGCATTTTCCGGTAGTGGGTCAGGTCATCGTAGGACAACCGCCTCCCCCTTCGTAGATCAAATATTTTCCCGATATAAATATCCCTCAGAGGCTTGACCAGCAGGGCAATGTGTGAGATAAACAATAAGTAATGCAGAGATGTTGGGAGGCACTCTGCCTGTTCCTGTTATAATAGCTCCTCGGATGGGTTTTGCCATCCGTGATACCTGGTGTTCTTGAAAAAGCAACGTCATAGTGTCTTCGGAATACGATTCTGCATGGTTACTCCCTGTCCGAGAAAATTGGAATAAGGAGAGAACTATGGCTTCGAATCAACGAATCATCTGTAAACAGTGCGGCACTTGCTGCCTGGTCGATGTGAACGCCTATTTGACTGACGAGGACCTTAACCGATGGAAGAGAGAAGGCCGCGACGACATACTTTACATCATCGAGCATGAGCACGCCATGTGGGTGGGAGATCATATGGTTTCCTCACTGGATGGTCATTACCTTCACGGTTGTCATTTTCTGACGTGGGAAGGCACCCACTATGCCTGTTCCATCTACGTTACAAGACCTTTGGTCTGCCGGAATTACAAGCCGGGATCATCGGAGATCTGCACACAGTTTGAAAATACGCATCATTCTTGACCCGTCTCTGATTTCGCATTAATCTGACTTCAGAATTCCTTCTTGTCATGCAGGGGGAATATTTGTTTTTTTCGGCTGATCAATAATTCTGTTTCTAAACAAATATGACTGAACCCCGGCAAGAAAAACCAGAAGCGCACCTTATTAATAACATCCCACAAAAGACATGGATATCGTTAACCTGTCTCTGGCTGGTTCTCTGGGCCTGCGTGACGATATCGCGCCCTCTCCTTCCCATTGATGAAACCCGCTGCGTATCCGTTGCGTGGGAAATGTGGCAAAGCGGCAATCTTCTGGTTCCGCATCTCAATGGAATGCCCTACAGTCATAAGCCACCGTTCCTCTTCTGGATGATACTTGCCGGATGGAAAATATTCGGCGTAAACGAATGGTGGCCCCGTCTTGTCCCTCCACTTTTCGGACTCGGCTGCCTCTTCCTGACATCCCTTTTCGCCTGCCGGCTGTGGCCTGATAAACGGGATACCGCTTTTTTTGCATCGCATATCCTTTTGGGCAGTACATTATGGACATTGTTTACCACGGTGGTCATGTACGACATGCTCATCGTTTTTTTCGTCCTTATAAGCCTCTTGTGCCTGTACAACTTCGCCCGCGGGAAAGGATTTATTTTGCTGCTTCCGATCGGCATCTCCCTCGGGCTGGGCATTCTTTCCAAAGGGCCAGTTATCTTACTCTCATTCATCTCTGCCGCCGTTTTCGCACCCTGGTGGGAAGAGAGCCACCTGTCGGGCAGGCGGATTAAATTTTATGGCGGGGTCGTTTTCTCATTATTCCTCGCTGCCGCCGTTTCGTTATCATGGGCTCTGTCGGCGGCCCAAAGCGGCGGTTCCGAATATGCCAAAGCCATCCTTTGGAGTCAGACGGCAAGCCGCGTCGTTCAATCTTTCGCACACCAACAGCCCTGGTGGTGGTATTTTATCGTACTTCCCGCGCTTCTCTTCCCCTGGACAGCCAATCCTGCATTCTGGCGCAACATTCTTAAGCTTGATTTGCGGGATTCGGGGATCCGTTTCTGTATCAGCTGGCTTGTTCCGACTTTAATCGCTTTTTCACTAATCAGCGGGAAACAGGTGTATTATCTTCTTCCCCTTTTCCCTGCTTTTGCCCTGCTTTCCGCGAGGATACTGACGGCCGATCAATGCCCGCGCCGATTTGATTTATTACCCTTGGCGTTCTTCATAATGATTTTAGGCATCTTGATGATCGTGATTCCAACCATTCAGCTGGGCATAGCATTCCCATCCTGGGTGCATCGAATAAGCCCGGTCTTCGGCATTATTACAGTCGTTGCAAGCATTGCTACGAGCCTCCTTACTGTAAGAAAAATCAAAAATATTGTCTGGTTCAATACGCTATCCATCGTTTTCTTGATTGTGATCATCCATATCGGTGTATTTTCTCAGGCCAGACCTTATTACGATCTACGTCCCATCGCCTTATTTCTGAAGTCAATAGAAAATAAAGGATTTCCGGTGGCTCACGTCGACACATATTACGACCAGTTTCATTTTCTCGGTCGGCTCGATAGACCTTTTGAAGTTATCGATGATCTAGGTAGAGCATCAGCCTGGCTAAAAGATCATCCTCAGGGAAGAATTGTCGTTTACATGAGAAAATGGCCTAAGCCGATATCTCCGGAATTCAAAGTGGAGTACAGCCGGCCTTATATGGGGAAACATCTCGTCGTATTGCGAAGTTCCTTGATCTGAAAGAAAATTCTTGTATCGCTGGTGCCGGAGTACATCGGCAAACAAATAATATCTTGACCCGCTTGCAAACTAGTATTAATCCGAGTTGCAGCGATTAAAACCGATCGGGGACTTAAAGGATGTCATGAAAATTATCAAAAGAAATCTCCTTTATTTACTTGCCTGCTTGATTCCAATCTCCTTATTCACCGTGTCTTGCACAGCCGGCACGAGTTTTTGCCTGCCTCCCGAGAAATCATTTCCCGTCATACAATCTAAATCTACACAAAAATCGGATTATGACAGGGCGCTGTGCAGGCTCGAAAGGGAAATGAAACGGCTTGCCTCTCAAGCAGGCGGCACTGTAGGAATCAGTGCTCTTCACATTGAATCGGGACAGCATTTCTCCTTCAATGGAAAAGAACGATTTCCCATGGCCAGTGTATATAAAATCCCTATCGCCGTCCGACTGCTCAACAGGGTGGATCGGGGAGAAGTCAGTTTGGACCGGACAGTGGCCCTCAGCACTTGCGATTTTCATCCCGGCAGCGGCAAACTCGTTCAGAAATTCAAGAATAAAAAGTCGGCCTACACGGTCAGGGAACTACTGGAATTGATGCTTCTGGTCAGCGATAACACGGCCAGCGACGCACTGCTGAAGCTTGCCGGCGGCCCGGAAGCCGTTACGTCCTTCATGAAGACCCTGGGAATTAACGATATACAAGTCAGCCGTTCCACACTGAACATGCTGGCTGATTGGCGCGGGATCAAAGAGCTTCCCGCATCGGAAGCCTTCACTCTGGACAAGTATAACCGCTTGCGCGACAGCGTTCCGGCAGTAACTTTGGATAAGGCACAGAATTGCTTCTTTTCCGATATCCGCGATACGGCAACGCCCGAGGCGATGACATGCCTGATTGCCAAAGTTCATAGCGGGACAGCTCTTAAACCGGAAAGCGCCTCTATGCTTTTAGAAATAATGGAGCGCTGCCGGACGGGAAAATCCCGAATTAGAAGAATGATTCCTCCGGGTATGGCCGTCGCCGATAAAACCGGTACAATAGGCAAAGGCATGGTCAATGATGCAGCTATTATGACCCTCCCTGCTGAAGCCGGGCATGTGGCCCTGACAATTTTCATCAAGACTTCCGAACAAACCGTGTCTCAGCAGGAACAGGCTATGGCCCAAATGGCACGTTACCTTTATGATTATTTCTTTTTTTATGGACCAATTCCTTCCGAGGATTACGGCAACGACACATGCCGACAGCAGGGCCAGACATGTTATCAATAATCACAATAGTCGTTGAGCATCTGAATTTGGGCGGCAACTGAGGATTTAAGCAAAACAGCGGGGAATTTATCAAAAAATAAATACTGTGGGTTATTCAAATGGAAAATGTAGATACTCTGATCCTGGGAGGAACGATTCTTTGTCTTGATGATTCCATGACCACTATTGAGGACGGCGCTCTGGCCATTTCCGGCGATTCAATTGCGGCCATTGGAACGGAACGGGACTTCCGGCAACGATTTTCTAGCAGCGACATCATCGACGGAAACAACTTCCTGATCATGCCAGGACTGATCAACAGCCATACCCACGCAGCCATGACCTGTTTTCGGGGAATCGCCGACGACATGCATCTGATGGACTGGCTGACGAACTATATATTCCCCGCCGAGGCCAGGAATGTCGACCCGGAACTGGCCTACTGGGGAAGTCTGCTGGCCTGCGCTGAAATGATCAAATCCGGTACGACCACGTTCTGCGACATGTACATTTTTGAAGAAGAAGCCGCACAGGCTGCCCGAAAGGCCGGAATGCGCTGCCTTCTGGGCGAGGTGCTCTTCGATTTTCCCTCCCCTAACGTCAAGACACCCGAGGAAGGACTTGCATATACGCGCAATCTTCTGAAGAGGTGGTCCGGCGATCCGCTGATCCGCATCGCAGTGGAACCCCACGCCCTGTATACATGTTCACGGCCGCTTCTTTCCGAAGCAGCCAAACTCGCCGAAGAATATAACGCCCCTCTTGCCCTTCACCTTCTGGAAAACATGTCGGAAAGGGAACAACTCAAGGAAAAGCTTGGACAGGAAGCCATACCTTATCTCAAGGGACTCGGTTGCCTAAACGAGCGTTTAATTGCCTTTCACTGTGTCACTATGAATGATGAAGAGATCCGAATCTTCAGCAACCATGGGTGCAAGGCCGTATATAACCCGGAGAGCAACATGAAGCTCGCTTCCGGATTCGCCCCCGCCGCCCGGATGCTTGCAGAAGGGATTTGTGTCGGACTGGGTACGGATGGTTGCGCCAGCAATAACAGCCTGGACATGTTTCAGGAAATGGATACGGCGGCAAAGCTGGAAAAGGTAAGACACCTCGATCCGACGCTGATGCCTGCAGAGACCGTCGTCAAGATGGCAACCTGCATGGGCGCGCAAGTACTCGGTATGGACGGTTATACAGGATGCCTGAAAGCGGGAATGAAGGCCGACATCATCATGATCGATCTCAACCGCCCCCATCTGACTCCCATGTACAATCCCTATTCACATCTGGCCTATGCCGTAAGCGGTTCGGATGTTCACACTGTTTTCATTCACGGGAAAATGGTAATGAAAGACCGCAAACTGCTCACACTGGATGAAGAAGAGGTAATGCAGCATGTTCGCCGGATCGCAGAAAAGGTCAAAGAATCTCTCAAAGAATCTGTTTAAGAGAATCCTGTAATTTTTCGGCTGTAACCAGCAGGCTCGCCGGATCCATCTTCAGCAGCCAAAGTTTCAGGATGCCCGACTCATCCTTGAGTGGATTCATCTGAATCTGCTGTCCACCATCTTCCATTTGCAGTATTACATCGAACAGATCTTCAGACGCCTTCAAAAAAGCAGGGAAATAATCTCCTGCTTCAAAATCCTGACGATGGATGTGAACCGACAGCCAGACCTGCAGGTTGTGGCTTTCTGCAAAAGATTTTAATTCGAGCAGATTGGAATGGCCGATTCGATCGGTCTTCCAACCGTCGATCAGCAGAATCCGGGGAGAAAAGATGCCCTGAACGAGAAGGTCATTGAGACGCTCTTCAATGTTAGGTATGTCGAAACGATCCACCCGGAAAGTCATGATGAACCTGTGGGGCAAAAGAGTTTCCCAGAGCATGCGGGAATTTTGCGAAGGTTCGCAACTGAATTTCTTATCAAAGAGCTCCCGGTACCAGAGGGTAACCTTGGCAATAGGTTCATGGAGGCTTACATGAAGAACGTTTTCTCCACCCAGCATCCGGCTGATAGCCATTTGGACCAGAAAAGCGGTTTTTCCCATCCCCGCCCTCGCCAGAACCGCGCCAAAAGCGCCGGACGGTAGTCTACTGCTGATTTCCTGCTCCCAAATATCCCGGCGGGCTTCCGGTTGTATAAGCCTTTCGCTCAAAAGATGTCCCTTTCTTTTTCTTAAATAAATAATCATCAGGGTTTAACCCTTTTACGCCGCACTCTTTTTCCGTTTGCTTACTTCTTCCATGATCTTTTCAGCAATGCTTTGAGGAACCTGTTTATAGGCGGAAAATTCCATTGTAAACTGGGCTTTCCCCTGAGTGGCTGAACGAATAAAGGTAGAGAACCCGAACATTTCCGCAAGCGGCGCTTGTGCCTCAATTACACAGGCCATCCCTTCGTCCTGGGTGCCTACAATCATCCCTCGGCGCTGGTTCAAGAGTCCCATAACCGCCCCCTGGAATTCCGTCGGGGTTTCCACAACTATCTTCATAATCGGTTCAAGAATAACGGGTTTTGCCCGCTGATATGCTTCACGGAAGGCCCCTCGCGCAGCGGCCTGGAACGCCATGTCGGATGAGTCAACAGCATGGAAGGCGCCGTCATCTATAACCACTTTTACGCCTGTAACGGGAAATTCCATCTTGGGTCCTTTAGCAAGACTCTGATGGAATCCTTTTTCGCAAGCGGGAATGAAATGCGTGGGGATGGCCCCGCCTGTTATTTTATTTTCAAAGAGAAATTCTTCATCAGGCAGAGGTTCAATATATCCGGCCACTCTGCCGTACTGACCGGAACCGCCAGTCTGCTTGCGGTGGGTATAATTAAATGTCGCCTTTTGAGTAATGGTTTCCCGATACGCAACCCGCGGGTTGCCCGTAGTGACATCGGCCTGATATTCGCGCCGGATTCTTTCGACATAGATATCGAGATGAAGCTCACCCATTCCCTCAATGATCGTTTCCGATGTCTCGGCGTCAAGATAGGTCCGAAAAGTTGGGTCTTCCTTGGTGAAACGGTTTAGAGCCTTGGACATGTTCACCATGGACTTCTTGTCTTTGGGAACAATCGCCAGGGAAATAACCGGTTTTGGAATGAACATGGATGTCATGGCCACATTCAACCCGGGAGCGACAAAGGTGTCTCCGGACTGACATTCCAGACCAAACAAAGCGCCGATATAACCGGAAGGAATGGACTCGATATCTTCCATCTGATCGGCATGCATGCGAACCAACCGGCCGATCCTCACCTTTTTCCCATCCCGTATATTTACCACCGTTGCGCCTCTTGCCAGTGTCCCCTGATAAACGCGAATATAGGTCAATTGGCCGTAAAGTCCGTCCTCCAGCTTGAATGCCAGAGCAACCAAGGGATCTTCAGTATTGCCTGTCAGTCGGATCGGCGCTTCTTCCCTGGCCAGATCCAAAGCCGTATTTTCCACATCAGCCGGACAGGGCAAATATCGAGTCACGGCATCCAGAAGCGGCTGGACACCTTTGTTTTTGTATGCGGAACCGATGAAAACAGGAGTAATCTTTCGTTCTAGAGTTCCTTGACGTACAGCATCCCGGATCATCTCCTCAGAAATCTCTTTGCCCTCCAGGACAGCTTCCGTCAAGGAATCGGAGAAAAGAGATACGGCATCGATCAACTCATCACGCTTTGCTGTTGCTTCAGAAAGAAACGCGTCAGGAACGGCCTCTTCCCTTACAAGCTCGCCACCGGCTCCATCGAAGTAAAAGGCCTTCAAGGAAACGAGGTCTATTATTCCCTGGAAATCCGCTTCCAGGCCGATGGGAAGCTGCATGAGGATGGCGGAGTGTCCAAGGCGGGTCCGTAATTGTTCTACTACACGTGTAGGATTGGCTCCATTTCGATCACATTTGTTGACGAAGGCAACACAGGGAACTTTATAACGTTTCATCTGGGCATCAACGGTAATGGATTGTGATTGCACCCCACCCACAGCACAAAGGACAAGGATCGCGCCATCCAGAACACGCAGTGCTCGTTCGACTTCTATAGTGAAGTCAACGTGGCCAGGCGTATCAATTATGTTTATTTCATGATTGTCCCAGGTACAGAAAGTCGCTGCAGAAGAGATGGTTATTCCCCGCTCTCTTTCCAACTCCATAGAATCCATGGTGGCTCCTACGCCATCTTTACCCTTGACATCATGCATGGCATGAATGCGCTTGGTGTAAAAGAGAATCCTCTCTGTCAGGGTTGTTTTACCGGAATCGATATGAGCACTGATCCCGATATTTCTTACCTTCCGTATGTCGTTCTTCATGGGTTGATCCTTATTTATTCTGAAGTCTGTTCGTTTTTTTTATAAATTGATGACATATAAAAAACAAAAACCCCCTTATTTGAGTTAAGCTAACTTTCAAATAAGGGAGCTATGGTTGCCCTGCTAATTTGAAAAAAAGAAAGTGCGCTTTTATCCTTTTTTCAAATCTTTGTCAAGTATTATTTATAGATTGTAAACTAATTTAACTATTTACTTAATGACCACTTTATTATGAAAAAAAATTTCAAATAAGCTCAACATTTACCGCGCTGGGTCCCTTCTGCCCCTGCTGAATTTCAAAACGAACCCTTTGGCTTTCATTGAGTGTCTTCCATCCTGACCCCTGAATGGAACTGAAATGGACAAACACGTCCCCTCCCTGATCATCCTCAATAAAACCAAACCCCTTTTTATCATTGAACCATTTAACTTTTCCCTCTGCCAATTCCTTACCCTCCTTTTTTTTTATTTCCCAACGATACTGAAGCAGAAAAAGAAAAAACCACCCTGGCTTCCTGATCCAACCAAAAGCCGATGGTGGTTTCTATTTGCTCTGCAACAATTCGCTGTTCTTCAACTCTACCCTACCCCGCTTTATTGAGTTAAAAAAAATTTCTAATTTTTAATATAACTAATGTAAAACAGCGGGATATTACTTGCTACCATTTATCTGCAAAATTTTCAAGAAAATATTTACCGATTTTCACGTTCTATATTATCAAAATGATTATGAATAGCAGCCACAATTCCAGACTCGCTTCCAAAATAAAAATGATCGGCGTCAGGAATTAGTTCAAAGCGACACTTTACGCAATGAGCGATATCTTTTATCCGTTCACAATCGCAAAACTGGTCTTTTTCCGCACATACAATGAGTCCGACTTTGCCGGTAAGAGCGGAAAAATCAAAATCCATCACATCTATAGGGGGGGAAACGAGAATTGCTGGATGTTCAATTTGATTGCTTTGAAGCCATTTTGCACTGACCCAGGCGCCAAAGGAATAGGCGGCTAAAATATCACTTGTTTTTCCTTTTTGCCTCATCCAGGATACCGCGCCACTTATATCATCCTGTTCACCAACGCCATTATCATAATTTCCCGAGCTTCTGCCTACGCCCCGAAAATTAAATCTCAAAGTTGAAAAACCATGAGCAAACAAAGAAGTTATCATTGCTACGACAACATTGTTCTGCATACTGCCGCCCATCAGGGGGTGAGGATGACAGATTACAGCTCCAAGATTTCCGTTATTTTTAGCATACAGGCCTTCCAACTGTAAACTTCCTGATTCATAAAAAATGGATTCTTCTTTCATGGTAAATCTCTTGCCTCATATCAAACTTTATATTTTCGAGAATTAAACATCAGACACCAAATGACAGGCCACAAAATGGCCCTCATATTTTTCAACCAATTCAGGAACCGATTTTTCGCAGCGGTCCATTCTTTCAGTGCATCTGTGGTAAAAGGAACATCCGGTCAAATGACCCGAAGAATCAGTGACGTCTCCTTTAAGCAAAGATCGTTTTTTTCTGCCCCTTCCGGGATACGGTGAAGGGACAGCCGAAAGAAGGGCTTGTGTGTAAGGATGGAGTGCATGGTCATATAAATCCTTATTTTCTGCAAGTTCAACAATGCGTCCGAGATACATGACTGCAATGCGGTCACTCATATGCCGGACAACTCCCAGATCGTGAGTTATGAAAATGTACGTCAAACCGAAAGATTGCTGAAGTTGTTTCAATAAATTCAATATCTGCGCTTGAATGGAAACATCAAGGGCGGATACCGGCTCATCGGCGATGATTATCTCCGGTTTTAGGGAAATTGCTCTGGCAATTCCGATGCGCTGTCGCTGACCTCCACTGAATTCATGCGGATAGCGATGCATCTGATCTCTTGACAATCCCACGGTTTCCATGATTTCTGCAACCCGCTCCCTAATTTCTGCCGTCGGAGCAACCTTTTGAATTAAGAGTGGCTCTCCAATTATATTTCCTGCTGTTTTGCGGGGATTTAAAGAAGCCTGTGGATCTTGAAAAATCAATTGAATTTTTTTTGATAATGCCTGTCGATCATAAGTAAAAATATCCTGCCCGTGAAATAAAATCCTTCCTTCTGTCGGTTCATCCAGATGCATAATCAGGCGTCCCAGGGTCGACTTACCGCAACCGCTTTCACCAACCAACCCCAACGTTTCATTTTTGTAAACGCTGAGATTTACACCGGTTAACGCGTTTATCTTAATTGATTCTCCGCTGAAAAATCCGCGTAGGACATTAAAAGTTTTTCTTAAACCAACGATATCGATAATTGCCGACTTTTTTTTCGAACCTACAGGAGAATCCATATTTTCGCCTTGATTTTCTGTTTCAATTTTGGCCGATTCTTATCATTCATCATAATTGACCTTCACATATCCTTATTGAACAGCCAGCATCTGCTCATATGACCCGGTTCCACCTCAATTAGCGGTGGTTCCTTTTTCCGGCAGACATCCATGGCATGCCTGCAACGATCCTGAAAACGGCATCCCCGTGGAAGATGGAGAAGATTGGGAACACTTCCCGGAA
Source organism: Syntrophus sp. PtaB.Bin001 (assembly GCA_002067815.1). Classification (GTDB taxonomy): domain Bacteria; phylum Desulfobacterota; class Syntrophia; order Syntrophales; family Syntrophaceae; genus Syntrophus. Next base: position 23,005 of record MVQR01000003.1, read on the forward strand.
TAACCTTAAGCAAGCCATTACGGTCGTAGTCTCTATCAGGATCCGGGAGAGAATCCATGAGCCCCGTTGTATAGGGATGCAATGGGTTGGAAAACAGCGCTTCAACAGATGCTTTTTCCACTATCCATCCGGCATACATGACTGCGACCTGCTGCGCTGTTTCCGCTATAACACCGAGATCGTGAGTTATCATCATAACAGACATGCCGGTCTCCGACTTCAGACGTTCGATAAGATCAAGGATCTGTGCTTGTATTGTTACATCAAGGGCAGTCGTCGGTTCATCGGCGATAAGCAGACGAGGATTGCAGGTCATGGCTATGGCAATCATTACCCTTTGCCGCATGCCGCCACTGAGTTGATGAGGATAATCTCTAATACGCTTTTCCGGATCAGGTATGCCTACCAAACGAAGCATTTCGACGGCTTGTCGAAGCGCTTCTTTAGATGTCAGACCGTGGTGCAAACGGGACACTTCTGCAATCTGCTCCCCGATCCGTATAACTGGATTCAAAGAAGTCATTGGTTCCTGAAAAATCATGCTTATGTCTCGTCCGCGTACCTGCCTTATTTCATCGTCATTGAGGAGCAACAGATCACGTCCTGCGAATGTCACCGCACCTGAGGCAATCCGCCCGGGAGGAACAGGTATCAAACGCATTATTGACAATGCCAGTGCGCTTTTCCCGCACCCGGATTCTCCGACGATGCCTGTCGTCTCCCCAGTTTGCATTTCTAGATCCACCCCGTCGACAGCCCGTATAACGCCTTCTGATGTCTCGAAACAGGTGGTTAAATTGTCAACTTTTAAAATAGTCGGCATTTTCAATCTTTTTTTGTTAGGCCTCTCAACCATGAGATCAGCAGCCGGACGCCAATTCCCGATGCCCCTTTAGGGACATAGGGACGGTCTTTATCCAACCAGGAAGGTCCTGCGATATCGAGATGCACCCAGGGATAATTACCAACAAATTTTTGCAGAAAAGCCGCTGCGGTAATAGCTCCGCCATTCCTCCCCCCCGTGTTTTTGTAATCTGCGATATCACTCTTAATCAGCTCGAAGTATTCATCCCAAAGCGGCAGTTCCCATACACGCTCCCCTGTCCTCTCTCCAGCTTCTGCTATCTGCTGTTTAAGATTTGAATCAGTCCCCAACATCCCGATGGCCACATTTCCCAGTGCAACGACGCAGGCGCCGGTCAATGTGGCTATATCGACAACCGCTTCGGGAGAGTAGTTTCCCGCATAAGTGAGAGCATCCGCCAGTATCAGCCGTCCCTCCGCATCCGTGGTAATCACTTCGATGGTCTGTCCGGACAGTGAATTTAAAATATCCCCGGGTCTATACGCACAACCACCGGGAAGATTTTCCGTGGCGGGAATGAGTCCAACAAGATTTACCGGTAATTTCAGATCAGCTGCAGCCATTATTGTGGCAATCACCGTCGCCGCTCCGGCCATATCCGATTTCATTTCCCCCATATTTTCCGATGGTTTGAGACTAATTCCACCACTGTCAAAAGTAATTCCTTTGCCGACCAGAGCAATTATTTCTTCTCTGTCTTTATCACCTTTGTATTTTAGTACAATAAATCGGGCAGGTTCATGACTGCCCTGAGCAACGGCAAGAAGGGCATGCATGCCAAGCTTCCTGATCTGTTTCTCGTCAAAAACAATCGGTTCGATCTTCTCACGAGATGAAGCCATTTCAAGAGCCTTTTCAGCCAGATTCCTAGGCTTGATCTCGTTACCCGGTGCGGAAACAAGATCACGCGCAAAATAGACGGCTCTTGCAATTGCCTCGGCCTTCCGGGATGACTCTCTGACAATATGATAACGATCAGGATCATCTTCAACGAGAAGCAACCGATCCATATCTTTTATTTTTTCCCGGTCTACGGTTTTGAAGAGTGTAAACTGATAAAGGCCAAGCAGTGTTCCTTCAACAACTGCTTCCGTAAGTTCTGAAAGAGTGAAACGACTGTCGGACCATTCGGATGAATTCACAAAAGAAGTTAAAGTTTTTATATTAAGACTTCTGACATATTGAGCCGCCTTTGCAAACGCTCCGCGCAATTTTTCCAGGTCAAAATCGGCCTTCTTCCCCAATCCAACCATAGCGATCCGCTTAACCGGCTCTTGCATCCTGTTATACACCACGGAAATCTGATAAAGTCGGCCCTCGAAATCTTTTTCCTGAATTATACGGGTAAGAAGGCCTTCATAGCGTTGATCAATCAGTTTTGCCGTTCCACTGAGCGTCTCTTCCCCTTCAAAAAATGTTAGGAGAAGAATTTCCGCCTCAATATCCAAAATTTTTCCTGATTCGACGACAACTTCCATTTCGAACTCCTTTCCAACGGAACCCCTCAAATTCTCTTCATATTTCTTTTTAACGAGTCTTTTGAATACTTTCTTCGGCAAGTATTGTCAAACCTCTTTTTGGATTAATTTCCTTGATACTGAAGTGATTTTTTAAATATGGAAAATGAAAGGACGAAAAATTACGGAACAAGATAGACTTATTTAAAAGAGTGCGCCCATGCTGGACGCACATAAAAAAGGCATGTTCTTTTTGAACATGCCTTTTACACTCTCTATATAATTGGAGGCGGCATCCGGATTTGAACCGGAGTATAACGGTTTTGCAGACCGCTGCCTTACCACTTGGCTATGCCGCCATATAATGGCTGGAGCGGGCGAACGGATTTGAACCGTCGACGTCCACCTTGGCAAGGTGGCACTCTACCGCTGAGTTACGCCCGCTTTTTTTATTTCAAGGTGCGTTGGGTTTCTATAATATAAGGTTCCCTTTGTCAACATAAATGTTAGCCGCCAACAAAACTTATCATTATGTAACCCTAAGAAAACTGTGCGGCAGATAAATTATTATCTATTGCATTTATAAACATGTCTATTATATGAAAACATCGCTTTCTAGAGTTTTATTATCTTCGCGCTTCATGTAAGAAAACATAGACCTTGGGTTAACGGTTACCGTTTTCGAGTTGAACAACCATTTTTTAAAACATAATTTTAAAACGTTATTGGCGATAATGCCACTTTCAAAGAATGAATATAAATGAAAACGCTAAAGATCATCCTAGCCTTACTTGTAATTGCAATAGCTAGTCTCGTTTTTTTCAATTTTATTTCCGGAACGCCATCAGCTAAAATTTACGACAAGCGTACGTTACGTCCCGATTCTCTTGTCTCCTTGACATCCGGATATGCCGTTATCGTCGATAAAAAAGCGCAAAAACTCTTTGTATATGGATACGGTGAGAATGAACAGTTACAAAAGGTTTTTGAAACTCGCTGTTCTACCGGCAAGAACCAAGGCAATAAATTGACCTCTGGGGATTCAAGAACACCGGAAGGAATTTTTTTCCCCACAAAGCGATTCACAAAAGATCAGTTAACCCCTATTTATGGTAATCTGGCTTATAATTTAGATTTCCCCAATTTCCTGGACAAAAAGATAGGCCGAAACGGCCATAACATATGGATTCATGGAACGGACAAACCTCTTAAACCTTTTCAGTCAAACGGCTGTGTCGTGTTGGATAACAATGACATTCTTCGTCTCTCCGAATTCATATATCTGAATAAAACACCTGTTATTATCGTGGATTCTATTAACTGGGTAAGTGATGAAGTCACTGTATCCCTGAAGAATGAAATCGAAAAAGCGATGAAGTCATGGAAAAGACAGATGATGGATGGCATTGAAAATACGGAGGATTACATCTATGTCATGCACTCCGCAGGGGACAAAATGGGATCAAAGCAGTTTGTGAACCTTATTAACCAGTTAAAGGTTCTAAATCGACATTTTTGCCTGGAACCAAAAGACATTTCTATTCTCAAACAAGATGACAACGCCGTCATTCTGTTTGATCAAGTCATCTCTGTGGAAAACAACATTTTCCAGGGTGTTTATATGAAGCTCTTCCTGGAAAAGCAAAAAAACCGTTGGCTGGCGATGAAGAACACACCTGAATCGGAGCCGCCTGTCTATTTGGCACAATTGTCTCCGCCTAAAGCTTCGAACGTCCAGTCTTCGATTTCCATTAATGATACCGTTAAGATTGCTGACAAAAGCACTCCAAATCAACAAGGTCATCTGTCAACAGCGAAGAGCCCGGCAGTGGTAACCCTAAATGAAAGGAATAAATCTATAGCCACAACCACGATTGTTCAATCTCCCATTCAGAAGCCTTCTGATATTAAGACAGAAGCCACAACTGATGAAAAAGCTATTCAAAGCCTAATTTCAAAATGGTCCAAAAGCTGGGAATCAGGCAATATGTCGGTTTATCAAGATTGTTATGCTAAAGACTTTACGAATCGACATATGGATTTGAAGCAATGGGTTAAATACAAGGAAGGTTTAGGCAAGCGCTATAAATCCATTCAGATTACAATCCAGAACATCAAAGTCAGTGTCAACGCCGAAAATAACAAAGGTACAGCCACCTTCACCCAAAAATACCGCTCTTCGGGGAAGAACGCTTCGGGCATCAAAGAATTACAACTGAAAAAAGTCGCCGGAGCATGGAAGATCAGCCGGGAAACAATGCACAATTAATTATCGTTATTCCTTAATGGTACTCCGATAAAATTGCATAAAATAATCCAACCCGGAATATACTGTTAAAACAAGGGCGATATAAAGAGTCACAATGCCAACAGTATGGGCATCAATCCCCATAAAAGGATAATGTAAAATAAGCGCCGATACGGCAAAGGTCTGGCAAAGAGTTTTTCTCTTTCCCATACTGCTGGCATCAATAACCAGACCTTCCGCCGAAGCGATACTTCTCATGCCGTCTACGGCAATGTCGCGAATAATTGTAATTGCCACTGCCCAAGCGGGGATACGTCCAATTGGAATCATTACAATCATAGCTGTATTCACGATAAGCTTGTCTGCGATAGGATCTAGAAACTTGCCCATTTTTGTCACTATTTCATATTTTCTCGCAATATAGCCGTCCAAAAGATCAGTGAATGCCGCAGCAACAAACAGCAAAGCAATGACCATACTCCATGTAGGACCGGGCGAGGTCAACAGGAAGAAAAGGGCGGGGATTACCCCAATCCTTACCATGGTTATGATATTGGGCAAATTGTAGATTTTCTCGCCAGCTGATATCAATGGATGCTGCTTCATTTTTCCGTCGGAGAATCAGATGGTAAAAGTTTTGTATATCATGGATCACTGCCGTCCAAATTAGGTGAGATGTCGGATTTCGAGGTTTGAAATCATTACCAATTTGGACGCCTTTTTGCCGTTTCGAAAATCAGGTTTAACTCTTATATTTTCCTGCTGTCCCAATTAAGAGAGAGCCAGTTTCAATTGTTCCTGCGCATATGGAGCTGGAGGTGTCTCGAAAGGTTCATTCAGCCAAGTCCACAAATCACGATAGGTAAAGAGGTTCATTCGCAGTATGGCAACAAGATTTGATAACGACCAACTGAACGTGGATTTGATCTGAAGATAGCGTAGAATCAGCATGGAGATCAATGCTGTCCAAATTTGAATCTTGACTGCATTAGGCGTTGTTCCCACAAAGGTTTTGATCTTCAGATTTTGTTTCAAAGCTTTGAAGAATAACTCGATCTGCCAGCGATCCTTATAAATAGCGGCAATGGTTGTCGCGCCCAGTTTAAGATTATTGGTAAGAAAGACAAGGATTTCATCTTTCTCTGTATCGTAGAACTCAATCCGTCGCATGGGATAAGGACATTTTTCCGCCGCACCCGTTCCGATAAAAAGAATGATTTCATCCTTGAGGACGGAACGTTTTTTAGGAAGGGTTCTTTCTTCTATGACCGTATAGGTTGCATTACTTTTTTGCCGCGTCACGAAGAAAACCCCTTCCGACGTCCATTTGGCAAACAAATGATA
>MVQR01000004.1 GCA_002067815.1 Syntrophus sp. PtaB.Bin001
CTGTATGATTCTTTTCCTCGCCCACTTCATGACCCGCAAGATCAGTTATCGAAAGAATTTCCGGCGAGGGGTGGCAGTACCGCTTGCTGTTACGGCGGTAATGCTCTTTTTGATCATTCTGGAGCCGGATTTCGGAACCTGTGCAATAATTTCGGTAATCATGATGCTGATGTTCTATATATCAGGGGCAAGGTTGGTTCATCTGGGGGCTTTAGTGGCTGGAATCATTCCTGTGGGAATCTGGTTCGTGATCCATAAAAGCTACCGTATGGATCGGCTGACCGCCTTTTTTGATCCCTGGAAGGACCCACAAAGGACAGGTTTTCAAATCATTCAGTCTCTTATTTCCTTTGGATCCGGGGGAGCCTTCGGCGTGGGCGTCGGCGATGGCATGCAAAAGCTTTTTTATCTGCCTGAACCCCATACGGATTTCATTCTTTCCATTATTGCCGAGGAAACAGGTTTTGTAGGCGTCTTTGTAGTCATTGCCCTCTTTGTTCTTTTAATTTTTCGGGGATTTTTCATCGCGTTTAAGGCTCCCGATCTTTTCGGAACTCTGGTTGCCGCAGGATTGACCATGATCCTGGCTCTCGAAGCAGTAATCAATATTGCCGGAGTAATGGGGCTGATTCCTCTTAAAGGTCTGGCCCTTCCCTTTCTCAGTTATGGGGGAACATCTCTTGTGATGAGTCTTGTCGCGGTAGGCATTCTTCTAAATATTTCAACTTTTACAAGGATAAAGGCGGAGTCGTAATGGCTGTCAGGGTAATAATTGCCGGGGGAGGGACCGGCGGGCATCTTTTCCCCGGTGTGGCCATTGCCGAGGAATTGCTAAGGCGAGATGAAAAGAACCGGATTCTTTTCGTCGGAACCAATCGGGGGATAGAAAAAAAAGTTCTGAAGGGGCTGGGTTTCCGACTGAAAATGCTGAACGTAGAGGGTATCAAGGGGAGAGGAATGATTCGATCTCTGCTTGCGCTTTCAAAACTTCCCGGCAGTCTGCTGCAATCTATGGGATTGATCCGCGCTTTCCGGCCGGACATTGTTATCGGTGTCGGCGGCTATGCTTCCGGACCGGCTGTGTTGGCGGCGCGTCTGATGGGAATAAGAACGGCGATTGCGGAGCAGAATTCCATTCCGGGGCTGACCAATCGCATTTTGGGACGTTTTGTGGACCGGATTTTCATCAGTTTTGCAGATGACGGAAAGTGGTTCCCTCCTAAAAAAACACTAATTTCGGGAAATCCTATTCGAGCGGCTTTTTTCAAGGGTAAGCCTGTTGTTGAGAAGACATCTGATAAATTCTCTCTGCTTATTTTTGGCGGCAGCCAAGGGGCCCATGCAATCAATCAGGCCATTCAGACCACCCTGCCTTTTCTGCAACCTTTGAAGGGCGTGCTTTCAATAGTTCATCAAACCGGAGAAGGGGATTGTGAAGGTATGTCTGCTGCTTATGAAACCCAAGGTTTCCAGGCACGAGTCGTTCCCTTTATACATGATATGGCCGCGGCGTATGAGACGGCCGATCTCCTGATATGCCGGGCCGGTGCTACATCCATTGCCGAAATCACCGCCATCGGCAGGGCCGCTATTCTCATTCCCTTCCCTTACGCCATTGCGGACCATCAGACTGAAAACGCCAAAGTTCTTCTCAAAGCGGGAGCGGCCATAATGATACCGGAAAAGGAACTGGTCGGCAGCAGACTTGCGGATGAGATTATCAATCTCTATCATAATCCGTCCTTGTTGAAGGATATGGCAAAAAATGCGGCCAATCTCGGAAATATCTACGCCGCTTCGGATATAGTCGATTCCTGTATGGCCATATTAAAACATTAACAACTTTTTTTCGTAGACAACATACAATATATAGTATATACGAATTCAAAATACACTACATAAAGTGATCGAGGTCACTTTCAAGGATGCCATTGAACTCATGAGGCTTTTCAGAATAACAGACGTCATGCGTAAAAAGGTGCGTCACATTCACTTTGTAGGTATCGGCGGCATCGGTATGAGCGGAATAGCCGAGGTGCTTCTGAACCTTGATTATATGGTGAGCGGGTCGGATTTGAAGATTTCTGAGACTACGGAACGTTTGGCTTCTCTGGGGGCTACGGTATTTCAAGGGCACAAGGCATCCAATCTGGCTGATGTAGATGTGGTGGTCACTTCGACGGCTGTAAGGCAGGACAATCCGGAGGTCCTTGAGGCACACAGACGGGCGATTCCCGTTATACCCCGGGCGGAAATGCTGGCGGAACTGCTGAAGATGAAAGTGTCCATCGCCGTTTCGGGAAGTCACGGAAAGACCACGACCACATCGATGATTGCAACGGTCATGGCCGCCGGCGGCCTGGATCCAACCATGGTGATAGGGGGCAAACTGGGAAGCATTGGCAGTAACGCCCGGGTGGGGCAAGGTGAATTTATCGTGGCCGAGGCGGATGAAAGCGACGGATCTTTCTTGAAACTGTCACCTTCCTTGGCGGTTATTACCAACATTGACCGGGAGCATCTCGACTATTACCGGGGAATCGAAGATATCAAGGCTGCTTTCCTTCAGTTTGCCAACATCGTTCCTTTCTATGGATCGGCCATCCTTTGTCTGGATGATCCTCACATCAAAACGATTCTGTCGGACATTAAGCGCAAGACCATTACCTATGGGCTGGAACCGGCTGCAGACTATCGGGCTGAAGGAATTCGTTTTACCGGGACTTCTACCGAATACGGGCTTTATAACCGGGCGGAATTCATGGGAACGATAACGCTTTCCGTTCCGGGGCTATTTAATGTCTACAATTCATTGGCGACTGTCGCCGTTGCCCGGGAGCTGGAAATGAGCTTTCCTGCCATAAGGGAAGGCTTGAAAAGTTATGTCGGCGTGGGGCGTCGGCTGGAGGTCAAGGAGGTGGTTGCCGGAGTCACCGTTGTGGACGATTACGGCCATCATCCCACGGAGATCAGCGCAACACTGGCGGCGGCACGGCAAGTCTGGAAAAGCAGGATGATCGTGGTTTTCCAACCTCACCGATATACGCGGACTCAGGCCCTGTTTCGGGAATTTCTCGGGGCTTTTACCGAAGCCGATCTTCTGATTGTTACGGACATCTATCCCGCGAGCGAAGACCCCATCGAGGGAGTTACAGCGGAGGCTCTTTGCGACGGCATCCGATCCCTTACCAATCGTGAGGTTCTCTATATTCCGGATTTCAACCACATTACGGACTATCTGATGTCAATCGTACAACCCGGAGATGTGGTGATCACTCAGGGTGCGGGCAGCGTCAATCAAGTGGGAATGTCGCTGTTGAATCGGCTGAAAGAAGCGGGAGATTTCCGTGCTGCATGATCCTGTTTTAAAAGAACATCTGGCATCCTGTGTTTCGGGTTCCGTACTTTTCGATGAGCCTCTGGATCGTTATACCTCCATGGGGGTGGGCGGTCCGGCTGATGCTCTGGTGTTTCCCAGAAACAGGGAAGAATTGTTGAAATTGATCAGTTTTTTGCGAAAAGAAAATGTGCCCTTCTTGGTTTTTGGAAAGGGGACCAATCTGATTGTCAGAGACGGAGGTTATCGCGGGGTCGTTGTAGCTTTGCAGGAGCTGAACCAGCTTTCTTGGGGGGCACGCGGCGAAGCCGAGATCATTGTGCGGGCGGAAGCCGGTGTTCCTCTGGCGGAAATAATACAACTCTCTATCAAAGAATCGCTAACAGGCATGGAATTCTGCGCCGGCATTCCCGGCAGTGTAGGAGGGGCGATTCGTATGAATGCCGGGGCCTTTGGCGGGGAGATCAAGGATGTGGTGACGGAGATTGTCGTGCTGAATGAACGTTTGGAATTGGTGACTGTTTCCCGTAAAGATCTCCATTTCGAATACCGCCGTTTAGATATTTCCGACAATGCCGTGATTGTGAGCGCGGAGTTTGCGCTTTCTCCGGGAAAGGGTGAACTGATATCAGCAAAGATAAGTGAAATAAAGTCTTTGCGAAAAAGAAAACATCCCTTGAATTTGCGTAATGCAGGTTCCATCTTTAGAAATCCCCTCAATATTCCTGCAGGGCGGCTGATTGAGGAAACTGGCCTTAAGGGAACCCGGCGGGGAGATGCGATGGTTTCGGAACTGCACGGTAATTTCATTGTCAATTTGGGGCACGCCCGGACTGCCGATGTGATTGGCCTCATGGAAGAGATTAAATGCCGGGTCAGAGACAGCCGGAATGTCCAGCTGGAAGCTGAGGTCCATATTGTCGGAGAGGATGGATGAGAAGGGCTTTCAGAAGAAAGCTGGAGATAAGAAAATACCGGTTAAAACGACGTGGCAAAACGATTATTGCAGATATTGTACGCTCGATTCTGTTGATTGTCATGGTCATGTTCACGAGCGTTATTCTGATCTTTGCCTTCAATTTTGCTGTAAACGCGCCCTGCTTCCACGTAAGGGAGACGGTTGTCCGCGGATGTCGCGAGTTGACGGAAAAGGAAGTCATCCTTCTAGGGGCGGTGAAGTCTTCCCAAAGTCTCCTTGCATTGAACGAGGACGTAATAATACGTCGGATTAAAGCCAACCCCTGGATTAAATCGGTTTCCCTGGGCCGGGAATTGCCTGATCGTCTGGTAGTTCAGATTCAGGAGCGTTCTCCGATCGCGGTTATTAAGCAGGATGCCAATCTATTCCTGGTGGACCGGGATGGTGTTATTTTCAAGAAATTAGGAAATAATGACGAGATAGATCTCCCTGTGCTGACGGGACTCTACAAACAAGGCAAACTGGATGAATATCTTCTGAAAAATGCCAGGGACCTGTTAAATGAGCTATCCGTTTCGAAATCGTTTCCGACTCTTGATAATGTTTCTGAAATTAAAGGAAATGAGGCTTTAGGCATCACTGTTTTTACCGATAATGGTTTGTGCCTGATACTTGGGACAGATGACTATCGAACCAAATTGCAACGCTTGATGCCGGTTTTGGAGGACTTGGAGCAGCGCCAGCCTAAAAGCAGATTCCTCGATATCGATTTGAGGAATCCCTCGAAGGTAACGGTTTCGAATAAAAATATTCCTGCTCCCAAAGGGGCTTCTGATCCGCAAAAAGAATATAAAATATGATTTCTGCAAGCGAAGTCGGCAGATGAATGTCTAAAGAGGTTAAAACAAAATCTATAACAAGGGAAACCGGTTGTTGCCGGTAGCATCGGTCATATAAACGCAGGGGAGGGGCGTATGTTGTTGCTTCAGGCCTTTACATTATCGGAGAAAGGTGGCAGAGCACATGGGTATGCAGGGTAATGTCATCGTCGGCTTGGATATAGGCACGACAAAAACCTGTGCCATTGTTGGCGAGGTAACCGATACGGGAATTGATATCATAGGCATCGGATCTCATCCTTCAGATGGGCTGAGAAAAGGTGTCGTTGTCAATATCGACAGCACGGTGGAAGCTGTCAAAGCGGCTGTGGAAGAGGCGGAACGAATGTCCGGTTGTGAGATCGGATCCGTATTTGCAGGAATTGCCGGTGGACATATCAAAGCGCAAAACAGTCTCGGTATTGTTGCTGTCAAGGGGCGCGAGGTCGGTACTGATGATGTCGCGAGGGCCATCGAAGCGGCCAAAGCGATTGCCATACCGCTGGACAGGCAGATCCTTCATACACTTCCCCAGACCTATGTTGTGGATGAGCAGGATGGAATAAAGGATCCTGTAGGCATGTCCGGTGTAAGGCTGGAGGCAAAGGTCCACATTGTGACGGGGGTGGTGACTTCCGTTCAGAATATTGAAAAATCCGTCACCCGTGTGGGCTTGGATATAAATGACATTGTTTTAGAGCCATTAGCGGCCAGTCAGGCTGTTTTGAGCGATGATGAGAGGGATTTGGGCGTCGCTCTCCTGGATATCGGGGGGGGGACGACGAATATTGCGGTATTCTGGGAAGGCAGCATCCGCCATACGGCGGTCATACCTGTCGGCGGCAACTATCTTACCAGTGACATCGCAACCGGTCTCAGGACGCCGCTGAATGAAGCGGAAAAAATCAAAATCGGCTTCGGGTGCGCCTATGCACCGATGATTTCCAAGGAGGAAACCATCGAAGTGCCCAGCGTTGGCGGTCGCGAACCCCGCTCCGTGTCGCGCCAGATTTTGGGACGGATCATTGAAGCTCGCATGGAAGAGATTTTAAGCATGGCTTACAAAGAGATCGTTCGCTCCGGCTATGAAGATGTATTGGCAGCGGGGATCGTTCTTGCGGGAGGAACGGCGCTTTTGGACGGCATTACCGAACTGGCCGAACAGATTTTCAACATGCCTGTCCGCAGGGGTTACCCCACCGGTATCGGGGGATTAACCGATGTTGTAAACAGTCCCATGTATGCAACCGGTGTCGGCCTAGTTCTCTATGGAAGTAAGAATTTGTCAAAGATTGCAGTCAGAAAGGGTGATAAGGGAAAGTCAGGGGATATGTTCGTCAGATTCAAGAAATGGTTATTAGAATTCTTCTAGGGGGAGATCATGTTTGAATTGTCTGAGACGGAAAGCTTTAATTCAGCAAAAATCAAGGTAGTTGGTATCGGCGGCGGAGGAGGGAACGCAATTAATACCATGATATCCTCCAATCTTAAGGGTGTCGATTTTATTGTTGCCAACACGGATGCACAAGCGTTGGGGCAATCGCTTGCACCTGTGAAAATTCAACTGGGAGTCGAGATCACACGAGGTCTGGGAGCCGGTTCTAATCCCGATGTTGGAAAAAGGGCTGCAATGGAAACGAAGGATTTGATCCGTCAGCATGTAGAAGGGGCGGATATGGTTTTTGTTACGGCCGGTCAAGGCGGCGGTACAGGAACAGGGGGAGCGCCCGTGGTGGCTGAGATAGCCAAGGAACTCGGAGCTCTGACCGTGGCGGTGGTTACCAAACCTTTCCAGTTTGAAGGAAAGAAGCGTAACAGCCAGGCTGATGAAGGCATTGATGAACTGAGACGTATTGTGGACACCTTGATCGTGGTTCCCAATCAGCGGTTGCTCAGCCTGGGCGGCAGAAACCTTTCCCTGCTCGAGACCTTCAAAAAGGCAGATGACATTCTTTATCAGGCAGTAAAGGGGATTTCCGATCTGATTACGATTCCGGGATTGATAAATCTGGATTTTGCCGATGTTAAAAGTGTGATGTCCGAAATGGGGCTGGCCCTGATGGGTACCGGTTCGGCCAGCGGTGAAAACCGGGCGGTGGAAGCCGCACAGAAAGCCATTTCCTCGCCGCTTCTGGAGGATAATACGATTCAAGGAGCCCGGGGTGTTTTGCTGAATATCACCGGCGGACCGGATATGACACTTTTTGAAATCAATGAAGCCTCATCATTGATCCAGGCTGAAGCCCATGAAGAGGCCAATATTATTTTCGGAACTGTTGTAGACGAGCGAATGGGTGACGAAATACGGATTACGGTAATAGCCACAGGTTTTGAAGATATGGGCAAGAAGAAAGGCCTGTCCAATCTGGCTTCCCTTAACGCGAACCGCAGCAAGGATATCGCAATTCCGGCTTACATCCGCAAAGGCCATTCCGGTAATGGCGATATCAATGTTATCCGGATGGGCCTGATAGATGATAATGAAGACCCTGATCTGGAAATTCCAACCTTCCTGCGTCGGCAGGCGGATTAATGTCCGGGTTCTTTCCGGAGAGATGACCGTGCGGCGGCAATGTCCGGCAAAGTCGCTGAAGCGGCAATTTTGAAAATAGCCGCAAGGAATTAGCGGGGTGCGGGAATGCCATGTCATGGACGCGGCAGAAAAGGGATGAACAGCTTTTATCCCAGGAAAACGGATGGCGAAAAAAGGTCTGGGGAGACAACTTAAAAGTATGTTTGGTATATCCAAACGTCTACCGGATCGGGATGGCCAATCTCGGTTTTCAGACTGTTTACCGTCTCCTGAACGATCTTCCTTTCTGTCTGTGTGAGCGGGCATTCTTTTCCTCTCCTGGAGAAACGGACGTTCCCGCTGAAAAAAGACCGGTCAGCCTGGAGTCGGGCAGGCAACTCAAGGATTTTGATATTGTAGCTTTTGCCGTCCCTTTTGAAAATGATTATCCCCATATCCTGAGCATCCTAGAACAAGCCGGGATTTCTTTGGAAACACGTCTCCGTGACCATTCGGAACCTTTGGTCATGGCGGGTGGGATTGCCGTAACTCTGAATCCTGAGCCCTTAAGTTCTTTTATAGATCTGTTTCTTCTAGGTGAAGCTGAGGAGATGCTTCCCGAGTTTGCCGAGCTATATCGGGATGCATTAGGAAAGGGTCGGGAGCGCCGCGAATGCCTGCTTGACGTTCAACGGGGAGTTGCAGGCGCTTATGTCCCTCAGTTCTATCAGGTGTCTTATAAGTGCGATGGGACGATAGAGGATATGAAACCGACGGAAGCCTCTCTGCCCCGGAAAATTCAGAGACGCTGGACTCGGGAGATTTCTTCTTTCACGACAGAGCAAATCATAACTACACCTGCCGCGGAATTCAGTGAGCTGTTTCTGACTGAAGTCAGTCGCGGTTGCCGGCGTGGTTGCCGTTTCTGTGCAGCCGGGTTTGTTTATCGGCCTGTTCGTTTTCGTCAAATGGAAGTCCTGGAACCTTCCTTTGATCGGGGAATTGCCCAAGGGAAGAAAATCGGACTACTGGGTACGGCCGTTTCAGATCATCCCCAATTGCCTGAGTTATGCCGCAGTGTTATGGAAAAGGGCGGTTGCTTCGCTTTGGGGTCTCTGCGAATGGATAGGCTTACTTCAGAGATGGCCCGTCTGCTTCGGGAATCCGGAGTGGAGACGGTGGCATTAGCGCCGGAAGCAGGGACACAGCGCTTGAGGGATGTCCTTCACAAGGGGATTTCCGAAGATCATATTTTCCATGCCGTAGAATCTTTGATTCGAGAGGAAATTCGCCAAATCCGGCTTTACTTCATGGTCGGACTGCCTACGGAGACCGAAACGGATATAGACGGCCTGATCAGCTTAACAAAGAGAATCCGCCATTACTCTCTGCAGATTTCCCAGGGAAAAAGACCTTTCAAACGCATTATCCTAAGCGTCAACCAGTTCATTCCCAAACCTTCCACCCCATTCCAATGGCACCCTCTGGAAGATATCCGGATCATCAAAAAGAAATTGCTGCATATTCAAAAAGCTCTGCGTCGTGAAGGACCTGTCCGTGTTTTTCATGATCTGCCCAAGTGGAATTATATCCAGACGCTGCTTTCCTTGGGAGATCGACGGGTAGGACTTGTCCTACTGGCTGTTCATAAACTAGGTGGCAACTGGTCGCAGGCGCTTAAAAGTGTTAATCTGAATTCGGATTTTTATGTCTATCGTCAAAAGGATCTTCAAGAAACTTTTCCCTGGGATTTCATCGATCACGAAATCGACAAATCGTTTCTTCTCGGAGAATACCGGAAGTCTTTAGCAGAAATACCTTGAAATAAGACGATAAATCATATTAAAGGCAAACCGTTTTATTCTTGCAGCTTCTATCAACTGTTTCGTGACAAACTTCAACTTCTCGTTTATGATCCGGAATTGGAATAAGAGTTTTTAAGGTGAGGCTTTTGTGAATTCTCTCTGTCAACTTCTCATTTTTGCAGTTGGGGGACAGCGCTATGCCCTCGATATATCAAGGGTGCAAAGAGTTGTCCGTATAGTCGAGATTACGCCGTTTTCCGGGTTGCCTTCTGTCGTTGCGGGGATCATCAATATGCATGGCGAGGTTGTTCCCGTGATTTCCCTGCGCCGGTGCTGCGCTCTGCCTGAGCGGGGGATTGAATTGAGTGACCGCCTGATCATTCTTGGTTTGGAGAGACGAAATGTGGCGCTCTGGGTAGATGAAGTTTTCGATCTCCGGGACTGCAATGAGACACAGTGGACTCCAGCCGAGGAAGTTATGAATAAACTGGCGTATGTCGAGGGTGTTTTCAAAAACAGGGATGAGCTGGTGATCCTACATGATGCCGAAGGCTATCTTTCCCGTAATGACCATGATATCCTCGACCGGGAACTTGTGGCATTACAATAAAAGGAGGCATGGATCGGTTGATTTCCGATGCGCAATGGCGCCGTTTGATGGAATGGATTACCTCTCAGACGGGATTGTACCTGCCGCAGGATCGCCTTCCTGATCTGAAGCGGCGCCTGTTGAACGCTGCAAGCGAATTTCATTTTGATCGGATCGAGCCGTTTGTTTGTTGGCTGCTTTCCACGAAGTTGACCCAGCGGCAGATCGAAACGCTGGCCAGCCATCTGACCGTCGGCGAAACCTATTTTTTCAGGGAAACGCTCAGCCTGGAGGCTTTGGAGAAATATATCCTTCCGGAGTTGATTGCTTCACGTCGAAGCATGCGTTATCTGCGTATCTGGAGTGCCGGCTGCGCCACGGGTGAAGAGCCCTATTCGATTGCGATTATGCTTCGCCGGCTCATTCCTGACATTGAGAAATGGCAGATTACCCTTCTTGCGACGGATATCAATCCCCGTTTTTTGGAAAGGGCATCCCAGGGAATCTACAGGGAATGGTCTTTCCGCGGTGATTTTCAATGGCTTAAAGATCAATATTTCACGCGGACTGTAGACGGACGTTATCGGATACTGGAAAAAATAAGGAAAATGGTGACATTCAATTATCTGAACCTGGCAACTGATCCTTATCCTTCACTGTTCAACAACACGAATGCAATGGATATCATCTTTTGCCGAAATGTGTTGATGTACCTGGAACCTTCCTTGGCAAAACTGGTTGTCAGGCGTCTTTACCGTGCGCTGGCCGATGAAGGTTGGGTGCTTCACAGTGTGACGGAAGGATTTCATCTGCTCTTTACCAAGTTTGTTGCTGTAACCTTTCCGGGGGTCACCCTATACCAGAAAAAGACGAATCAAGTAGGAGCGTTGGAGATATACCGTCCTTCCGAGCATCCTAAGAAGGAAATTGTTGTTAAAGAAGGCGAAAAGCCGGATGAATGGCAGGCTGTTTCCCCTACTGAAGAGCTTAATTATGATTGGGTTCGGGAACCGGAACAAGTTCGAAAGGAGCCGCCTATCAGCGAATCTCTGCCCGCTGAAGCAGTTGAAAAAAGTTTGGAAGATTCGCTATATGAAAACGCCATACAGCTGTTCCGACATGGACTCTACCAGGAATGCGAGGAACTTCTGAAGTCGTGTCTCGAACATAATCCCGCTGATTTTCAAGGCCATGTGTTGATGGCCCGCCTTTATGCGGATCAGGGGCGTCTGTCTGACGCCCAGGCATGGTGTGAAAAAGCCATTTCAATCAATAAGCTGGATGCCGGGTGTCATTACCTGCGAGCTGTGATATTGATCGAGCAACGGCGTTTTACCGAGGCGGAGCAGGCATTGCGTCATGCCCTTTACCTGAATCCCGATTTTGTCCTCGCCCATTTTACCCTGGGCAGCCTTGCCCGGGAGGATTTGCGTATATCACTGTCGTCAAGACACTTTGAGCATGCCCTGCTGCTGCTGAAAAACTATCAAACAAACGATATACTGCCGGAATCGGACGGGGTTACGGCGGGCAGAATGAAAGATATTATTTCAAGCGTATATTCTCGGAAATCAGCCGCTTCGGGGGCATAATCCCAGCTATAGGGAGAGGTCGATTTGTCTGAATTCAATAATTCCATAGATAACTCATGGGCTGTTACTGAAGAAGAAAGAAGCATTCTAAGAGAACGCGCTCAACGACTGGCGAAGGAGCCGGAAGAATCGGGGAAATCTCATTTTTTTATGGAGGTTTTATCTTTTCTGCTGGCAGGGGAACGGTATGCCGTTGAGACCCGGTTCGTCGTCGAAACAATGACGCTTAGAGAATTGACTTCACTGCCGGGTTTACCATCTTTCATCCTGGGAATTGTTAACATTCGGGGGCGGATTCTTTCGGTAATGGATATTAAAAGATTTTTTGATCTTCCGGAGAGCGGATTGACTGATCTTCATAAATTAATCATTGTAAAATATCGCGATCTGGAAGTGGGAATTCTGGCGGATGACCTTTTGGGCATGCAGACGCTTCCCCAGGAACTTTTGCAATCATCCTTGCCGACTCTGACGGGTATTCGCGAGAAGTATCTCGCCGGAGTGACGGCAGAGGGTACGATTGTTCTCCGTGTAGAAAAAATCCTCTCTGATGAGCGAATCATCGTCAATGACGAGGGATAAAATCATCTGGACACAATGGGAAAGGAGCTAAGAAGAACGATGAAAATGAAGCTGGGGACAAAACTGCTGGTCGGCGGACTCCTGGTTGTAATGGTTCCCTTGATCGTGATCGGCATCGCCTCGGTTTATAAAGCGACGCACAGCATTTCCTCCCTGGCTCGGGAAGAGATGGTGAATGTTTCCAACGGCCTGGCCAACATCATAGATCTTGGGTTGTCGGAAGAACTGCGCATTGTTCAGAATATCGCCTTGTCCAGCAATGTTGTGACTGCGGCGGAAAAAGTAGCGGAGGCAGGTAGAGAGGGCAGTCTTCCTGAGATTGCCGTTGTCCAGCGCGAACTGACGAAAATTCGTGAAGCTGCTGGTGATCGTTATGATACTATCGCTCTTTTTGGCCGGGACGGCATTGTCTTTGCCGATGACGATCAGGGAAAGACCGTGGGAATTAATGCTTCGGAGCGGGATTATTTCAAAAAGGCCCTGCAGGGCAACCTGAATATCAGTGATGTAGTAAAATCCAAAAAAGCGGGAAATCTCGTGTGCATGGCCGCCTCTCCGATCTATTCAGGGAAGAGCAAGAAAATCATCGGGGTGGTCAGCTGCATGATCAATGTCTCATATCTCATCGACATGGTGGATAAGATAAAGATTGGAGAGTCGGGCTATTCCGTTCTCTTAAGTCGGGAGGGGCTGGTTCTGGCTCATCCGAACAAGGAGCACATCCTGAAGCTTAATTTCAGGAAGATTCAAGGATTGGAAGCCCTGGTGGAAAAAACATCACGGCAGGAAACCGGGGTAATGGAATATCAATTCGAGAGCGTGTCCAAAGTCGGTGCATATTCGCCCGTAAAACTCACAGGCTGGACAGCGCTGACCACGATCACCAGGTCCGAACTGTTGAAACCGGCGATCTTTACCCGGAATCTCATCGTCGTCATCGGGTTGTTATCGCTGATTATGGCCACTGCCTTCTTTTACTTCTTTTCTCGAAGTCTCACCCGGCCGCTGGAAAAGGTTGTTACCGCAGCTGAAAAGATTGCGGAAGGCGATCTCAGTGTTCAGATTTCGGATGAAAACCGGCAGGATGAAATCGGCATGCTGGCGAGGTCCTTCATGAAGATGACGCAGGTCCTCCAGGAGAAGGCGGGATTGCTTCAGCAGATTGCCGCTGGGAACCTCACTGTCGAGGTAAAGAATTCGTCCGATAAAGATGTAATGGGGAAAGCCTTTGCCGTAATGACCACCGCACTGCGCGCCGAGATGCAAGCCATCCGCGAGGCGGTCAATGTCATCGCCTCATCGGCCAGCCAGATATCCGCATCGTCAACAGAACTGGCATCGGCAGCCAGTCAGACGGCGTCGGCGGTGAGTGAAACCACCTCCACCGTAGAGGAAGTCAAACAGACAGCTCACCTATCCACTCAGAAAGCGAAATATGTCTTTGACAGCGCCCAGAAGGCCATGGATGTATCCCAGAAGGGCCGCAAGACCATTGAGCTGGCAGTTGAAGGAATGAATTTCATTCGGACCCAGACTGATTCCATCTCCGCCAGTATCGTGAAATTGAGCGAGCGTAGTCAGGCCATTGGAGAAATTATTTCCACGGTTAACGATATTGCCGATCAGTCCAATCTTTTAGCGGTCAACGCGGCCATCGAAGCGGCCAAGGCAGGGGATCAGGGCAAAGGGTTCGCCGTTGTCGCTCAGGAAGTCAGGAACCTTGCGGAGCAGTCCAAACAAGCGACATCGCAGGTGCGAACCATTCTCAACGAGATCCAAAAAGCCGTAGGTGAAGCGGTGATGTCCACAGAACAGGAAACCAAGGCTGTGGATGCGGGAATGAAGCAAACTTCCGAGGCAGGAGATTCTTTCCGACGATTGGCGGATACTATCGAAGATTCGGCTCAGGCGGCAACCCAGATTACGGCGTCCAGCCAGCAGCAGCTTGTGGGTATGGATCAGGTTGTACTGGCCATAACTAACATCAATCAGGCCAGTTCACAAAATGTTGCCGGCGCAAGACAAGTGGAGACAGCGGCTCAGAATCTACATGATTTAGGGCAGCAGCTCAAACAGCTTATTGATAGATACAAACTCTAATTGCCAAGTTGCATTCAAAAGGGGACCCGCAGTTGCCATAGCGATCGGGTGAATGTTTGATGGTAAGCAAACAGGAAGCTTTTTTGAAAAAATTGATGGCCACCTTTCGGGTAGAGGCGGCCGATCATCTGAAAACGATTCTGGCCGGACTTGCGGATCTGGAGTGGCGGCGCGACGCGGAACATCACCCCGAAATCCTGGAGTCTGTTTTTCGGGAGGTCCATAGTCTTAAGGGCGCTGCGCGGGCCGTCAACATGAGTGAGATTGAGATGGTCTGCCAGGCGCTGGAAAATGCCTTTGCCGCTTTGAAGGACGGGCGGTTGAAAATGATTCCGTCCGTCTATGATGTTCTTTACCAAGCCACGGATCTTCTGGAATTGATGCTGATTCCGGAGTCTTCCGATTCACAAAAGCCTGAGCAGTCTCGGATTTCGCAGATCCTTGTGAAGCTTGACAAAGTCGTTTCCCACCGGGTTGAAAATCACGATACGAAGGAGGAATGTGAAGCATATGCTGGAAGTTTCCAGGATGAGCTGATTGAGGCCCCCCCTCAGTATATTCAAGAAACGGTTGCTTCTCCCGAGGAAGAGATGCCGGTTGGAGAAACAGTCAGAATTTCGACAGAGAGACTCAATCTTCTTTTCCGACAGACTGAAGAACTATCCGTTTCAAAGTGGAATATCAGGGTAAGGTACAACGAACTGCAGGAATTGGAACGGAAACTTCTTGAATGGAAATCGTCATGGATCAGAACTCAAGCAGAAGTCAAACAAATTCAGAAACTTCTTAAAAAACAGGAATTCGGTGTTATCGACAACCGAATTCAAATGTCTTTTCTGAAGTTGGATGATTTTTTTGATGTAAATGGACAGAGCCTGCAATCGATCGAGCATTCCCTCCGGTCCGTTACACGAGCTGTATATCAGAACAGTCATGAATTCAGCGGCAGAATAGACAATCTCCTTGATGAGATGAAGATGACTCTTTTTATGCCCTTCTCATCCATTCTTGAAATGTATCCTCATGTCGTTCGACGATTGGCTCGGGACAGCGGAAAAGAAGTGGAATTCTTGATTGAAGGCGACGCCATTGAAATTGACCGACGGATTCTTGATGAGATCAAGGATCCATTAATGCATCTTCTCAGAAACGCCATCGACCACGGGATAGAAACACCAGCCGAGCGGCTGCGTAAGGGAAAATCGGCTCATGGTAGAATTCTTCTTCATATTCAACGGCGTGATAGCGGAAAAGTCGAGATATTGCTTGAGGATGACGGTGCCGGAATAAACATGGCGGAAGTCAGGAATGCCGCCCTAAGGAGCGGTCTGGTATCCCAGGATGGTGCGGACAAACTGACTGAAGAGGAAGGATGCATGTTGATCTTTCGCTCCGGTCTTTCCACTGTTCCAATAATAACTGATCTTTCGGGAAGGGGACTGGGACTTGCCATTGTTCAGGAAAAAGTCGAAAAACTCGGAGGTTCCATATCCGTAGAAAGCTTGCCGGATAAAGGAATGATTTTCCGTATTTCCTTGCCCATGGTCTTGGCAACATTCCGGGGCATACTTGTCGAAGTCGGCAAACGGTTTTTTGTACTTCCTACGGCAAATGTTGAGCGGGTTGCGCGAATCCCCCGTTCCGAAATTAAAACTGTGGAAAACAGGGAAACCGTAAGGCTGTATGGAGAAACCCTGTCGCTTGCTTTCTTGGGACCGATTCTGGGACTTCCTCCGGCGGGCAGAAGTGAACAGGAGGAACAAGTAGTGATTGCGGTACTCAATACGGCCGGTACACGTCTTGCTTTTATCCTTGACAGGATTTGTGATGAACGTGAATTTCTGCTGAAATCCTTGGGCGAACAGCTTGTTCGGGTCAAAAACATTGCCGGCGCTACCGTGCTGGGGACAGGTGCGGTTGTACCTGTACTGAATGTATCAGATTTGATAAAATCCGCCGTCAGACTTTCAGAATCCGCACCCCTCGCAGGGTTCATTCACGAAAGTGAACGTCCCGCAGAGCCCGAACGATTGTCCATACTTGTAGTTGAGGATTCCATTACTTCCAGGACGCTGATTCGGAATATTCTTGAATTTGCCGGTTATCGGGTCACGACAGCAGTGGACGGAATTGATGCCATGACTATTTTGCGGACTGAAAACTTTGATCTAGTTGTTTCTGACGTGGAAATGCCGAGGATGAACGGATTCGATCTGACGGCCAGGATCCGTGCGGATAAGAAACTGGCGGATCTGCCCGTCATTCTGGTTACAGCTCTGGAATCTCGGGAAGACAGGGAAAGGGGAATCGATGTCGGCGCCAACGCATATATTGTCAAGAGCAGTTTCGACCAAAGCAATCTTCTGGATGTTATAAAAAGGGTGGCTTGAAACGGGTTGCCATAATGACGGCAAAAGTGTTGAATAAAATCATTAATGTTCTGATCGTGGAGGATTCCCCAGCCGTTCAGGAACTGCTTATCCACATTCTCCATTCCGATCCGGGAATCAAGGTTGTCGGTGTCGCTGCATCAGGGGAGGATGCTCTCAAGGAAGTGAGACGATTGCGTCCCGATCTGATTACCATGGATATAAAACTCCCCGGAATTGATGGCTTTGAAACAACCCGCAAAATTATGGAGGAGATGCCGACTCCGATTATAGTTGTCAGCGCGGCGTGGGTCAGCACAGAAGTGGAAAAGACATTCCGAGCCCTTGAAGCGGGAGCTTTAGCGGTGCTGGAAAAGCCTACCGTTGCGGCAAAGGATTATGATGTCAGAGCACAGGAGTTGATCCGCTCGGTCAAAGCCATGTCCGAGGTCAAAGTCGTCAGGCGTTGGTCGCGGAATCACCGGATTGACTATCCTATTTCTGCGGATGACACGGATTTGGGGAAAGTAACAAAACGGTTCGAGGTTGTAGCTATGGGCGCCTCAACAGGCGGACCAACGGCTCTGAAGCAGATATTGGCCGAATTGCCCGGCAACTTTCCCGTCCCTATTCTCATTGTGCAACACATGACCCAGGGGTTCATCCGGGGATTTGTTGAATGGCTTTCCCGTGCTGCAAATTATCCGGTTACCGTGGCTGTTAATGAAGAGGAGATGCGTGGAGGTCATGCCTACGTAGCTCCTGACGGGTTGCAGATGGGGGTAAACAGGACGGGGAAGATCGTGCTGACCAAAGGCGCACCGGAGAATGGACTGTGTCCTTCTGTTTCGTATCTCTTCCGTTCCGTGGCTCAAGCTTATGGTGAAAATGCCGTAGGGGTCCTTCTGACCGGTATGGGAAGAGACGGGGCTTATGAACTTAAAGTCATGAAAGACCAAGGAATGATAACCATTGCGCAGAATAAGGAAAGCTCTGTTGTTTACGGCATGCCTGGCGAAGCTATCGGTATGAATGCCGCTTCGTATGTTCTGCCGCCCGAAAAAATAGTTCGGATGCTGAAAAAGCTGGTGGGGAATTCTTCTCTAAATATTTCCAAGCCTTAGCCGATACCACTTTGTTATGAATTGAAATTAATCGAAAAAAACAATTTGGTGAGACATCCGGTCCTAAATTTCAGCCTGTTTTAACTGTCAGGCAACAGGGAGTAAAGGCCAACGGTCATGACCAAGTTCAGGATCGCTACATACAATGTAAATTCCATACGTTCTCGCCTTCATATCATTATCCCCTGGCTTCAGGAGAACCGGCCGGATGTTTTATGCATGCAGGAAACGAAAGTGGCGGATGCGCTCTTTCCGGCTGATGCCTTTAAGGAAATTGGTTATCATGCCATCTTTAGGGGTGAGAAACGGTACAATGGCGTAGCTATCGCTTCCCTGGAGGAACCGGAAAACGTTTTTTATGGTTTGGATGAGGAAAACGATAAGAACGCAGATGAGGATCGGTTGATTGCAGCAGGCTATGCCGGCATCCAGGTAATCAATGCCTACGTTCCTCAAGGCCGGAAGAGGGATGACGCCCAGTTCACTTACAAACTTCGGTGGTATGATCGTTTTCGGGATTTTCTTGAGCGAAACTGGTCGAAGAGCGACCCCTTGATCTGGTGCGGTGATCTTAATGTGGCTCCCGAAAATATCGACGTCCACGATCCTAAAAGACTTTTGGGACATGTCTGCTTTACTCCCGAAGTGTGGGATGCTTTTGCCCGAGTGAAGGCCTGGGGATTGGAAGACCTTTTTCGAAAGCATCATCCCGGAGAGGCGCAATGTTACACCTTTTACGATTACCGGGTTCCCAAATCCGTAGAAAGGAAATTGGGTTGGCGCATTGATCACATCCTTGCTACCGGGAACCTTGCCGACAGCTGTAATTCCTGCTACATTGACATAAATCCGCGCTTGGCGGACAAACCATCTGATCACACTATCCTGGCTGCGGAGTTTGTTCTTTGAGTAGTGAAATAGATCTTTGCTTAATGGCAGATATCGCCGGGCCGGGGACAGTGAAGCCTCTAATACGCTGAAGAAAAGGATTTTGAGTGCAAGGACTGGGGAAGGAGGGATGAATTACCCATGAAACATGTTATGGATACGTTGAAGATCAATGAGGAAATTGCCAGAAAGTTCATGGCGGTCGAAAAGACCTTGGATTCCGCATGCAGTCCTTGTGAATTGTTTGAAATTCTTTTACAGCAGTTGGGTGAGGTCTTCAATATCCCCTATGTCTGGTTAACTTTTGTCAGCCGTGCAGGTGAGAAGGAAATGGCAGCGCGCTTGTCTTTGACGGACACTATAAAAGAACAGGTGGGCATCCTTGACGAAGCTTATTTTGCCGAGATTTTTCCTCAGCCGGCAATTCCCGTTCTGGCCAATGAAAATGTCAGCAGATTTTATAAATTGTTTCCTAAAAGCCGTAAGTATTTTTTAAAATCAATTGCCGTTGTTCCCTTGACTGTCCATGAGCGGCTGATCGGCAGTCTGAATCTAGGAGATGCTTTACGGGAACGCTATTCCGCAAAGATGGATACGAGTTTGCTTCAGCAGCTTGCCGGTAAAATTTCGGAACACCTTGGAAAGATGGTGGGTCAAGAAGATGAACTGCCTGCAGATTCTGATCCAGCCCTCAGACGTTCCGGTGAAGATCCCGGGGTTTCAGGGTTAGAATGAGAACCGTGATAAGAAACAGAGCGGCTACATTAATCTGCCAGGCAAAGTTGTAAGAACCGCATCTGTCGTAAATAAACCCGCATAACAGTGGTCCTGCGCCGCCGCCTATACCCGCCACAAAAAAAGTCAGCGCCCCATAAGTAGTTCCCAAAACCTGAATGCCGAAACGGTCTACCAGGAGAAAAGGCATCATCGGGGCAATTGATCCATATCCAAAACCGAATAAAAAAGAATAGACAAACAAGAGCGCGGCATTGTTCGCTTTCATGAGTACAATCATGCCGAGAACCATCAAGAAAAAACCGATGCTGGAGGCAATCTTGGCGTCTTTTATCCGATCGCTGAACCAGCCGAAGAAAAATCTGCCAAGAATGCTGGCAACTCCTATAAACCCGAGAGAAGATGCCGCAGCAATCTGATCGATGTCCCGGTCAATGGCATAGGCCACCTGATGGACAAAGACCGACATTTGTGCCATGACTGCCAGGCTGTAGCATACGGCCAGAATCCAGAAACGGGAATCTTTAAAAATTGTTTGGAGGGGAAGTCCCTGGGCCGGTTCCGGATATGTTGACGGCGAAGGTCTGAGAGACGGTGGAAAGGTACAGCCTGCTGCAGGAAGGTTTCCATCCGGATATAATCCGCAGGATTCAGGACTTGTTTTTCTCATGAAAAGTTGAGCTAGGAAGATTACGCCGACCAATACGATTAATCCTAAAAAAATAAATCCCTGCTGCCAATTCTGTCTGACAATATATGCCAAAATGGGCGACATTATCATGGTTCCCACACCAATCCCGATGGAAGAGATTCCGATGGCCATGCCACGTTTTTTCAGAAACCATTTTCCTACTGAAACACTGCAGACGACGACGCCGAACCAGGCTGATCCGAGACCAAACAACAGGCCAAAGATAAGGTAATACTGCCAGGGTGATTGGACAAATGCCGTAAGGATGAGTCCGGCTGCGGAAACGACTGCTCCAATGATTATAATCCAGCGGGGGGCCATCCGATCGAGAAGATAGCCGGAAAAAATACCACCGATGCCGTAGCTTAGGGTCATCAGAGATGCTCCCAGCGAAATCACGGAGCGCGACCAGCCATATTCCAAAGACATCGGTATTACGAAAATACCGAAACAGTAACGGGCGCCACAATTTATTCCCGATATCAGAAATGCCCCGAGAACTACATACCAGCCCCAGTAGAAATCACGTTTTATACCCATGTTGACGGATACCAACCCTTATAGAACCTGACGAAGAGGAATCCTTAGGTCGTGATGGAAAATATGTCAATAAAAAAAGAGGTTTATTTCACAAGTTGATCTTTACCCTGAAATAAATTCATGATAAAAATATTAACATTTTGAAGGGCTCGTCAATTATTGATTCAGCATACTGATTGAAATCTGTAAGGAAAACAAGGCAGCGAAAAAAGCACTGCGATCGAAGGAAAATATAATTAAATAGAGTAGTTGATGCCTGGTCAGTCAATGGAATGGAATGCAATTCGGTATCAGACAAGCCCGAAAGGAAATCTTTAATAAACAATGGAGAGTATCAGCACGGAACTTCAGGAAAAAACAAAATGGGGAAACAAACGTCAATCAGCCGGCAGGTCAAAGGAATCCAAACAAGCCGGAGGAAGGAGAGAAAAACATAAGCATTCCGTTCAATCGGCCCATTTTAGGCCGGCTATAGAGCCGGTTTTGAAAGGCGTATTTAACAGAATCGGCAAACCACAGGAAAGCGGCTTCATCCCGGACAAATTTCAACTTCAAGCCCTGGAGGCAGTCGAAAGAACGGACTGTCTGGTCATGGCGCCCACCGGCTCGGGGAAAACGTGGATTGCCGAACAGGCGATTCTTTCCATATTCAACAAAGGGGGCCGGTGTTGGTATGCCTCTCCGCTGAAGGCATTGAGCAACGCCAAATGGGTGGAATTCAGCCAGAAATTCGGGGCTCAGCATGTGGGAATTCTTACCGGTGACACCAAAGAAAACACGGATGAGCCTATTATCGTCGGAACGACGGAGATCCTGCGGAATCAGCTTTACGATGTAATGGAACAGGGAGAAAATCTCCGTTGCGACCTGGTTATTCTCGATGAGGCCCATTATCTTGGTGACCGGGACAGAGGCGTGGTTTGGGAAGAGATTATGATTTACCTGCCCGTACGGGTGAACCTGCTTCTCCTTTCCGCAACCATCGGGAACGGGGACGAAATCGCTTCGTGGCTTTCATCAATCCGTAACAAGGCTTGCACCGTAATTCGGGAAGAAAAGAGACCGGTTCCCCTTTACCCTCTTTTCCTTCACCCATCAGGCCGGATTCTGCCGCTTCTGGAAAACAGACGATTGTATGGTAAGGTTGCGGAATACGTAACAGCAAAAAAGATGCGCCACTTCAGAAATTCCGCAGCTTTACACTTTGGGGAGATTATCAAGCTGCTGGAGGAATATAGCCTGTTGCCGGCTATTTTCTTCCTGAAATCGCGCTCGGAGTGCGATGCCGCGCTAAAACAATGTGTCAGGCTTACCGAAAAGTCCGGCAATGAACGTTTCTATTACGACCTTGAAGAATTGCTCAGCCGTTTTCCTTTTCTGCGACAGCACCGGCAATTAGAATGCCTCATAGATTATCGTGTTGCTTCGCACCACGGGGGGCAGCTGCCAGCGTGGAAATTCTTTGTGGAAACCATGATGAAGAAGGGGCATCTGCGAGCTATTTTCGCAACTTCCACAGTCGCGGCCGGAGTGAATTATCCTGCGCGAACTATTGTTCTTTTCAACTCCGATCTCTTTAATGGCTATGAATTCTGTCCCATGAGCGGAACGGAGTTTCATCAAATGACCGGCAGGGCCGGGCGCAGA
Organism: Syntrophus sp. PtaB.Bin001; assembly: GCA_002067815.1. Taxonomy (GTDB): domain Bacteria; phylum Desulfobacterota; class Syntrophia; order Syntrophales; family Syntrophaceae; genus Syntrophus. The sequence continues at coordinate 22,309 of MVQR01000004.1, forward strand.
GGGCTGGACAACATCGGTTTCATGCTGGCGGCGCCGGGACGTTTCATGGATCTGATTCATGTCAAGAAGCTTTTTTCTATGCCCTCTGATGAAATCCTCAGCCAGATCCGAAATGATTTTTCAATGGTTTTGAATCTTCTGCTTTCCCAGACGCCGGAAATGATTCGGGATATTTTTGAAAAATCCCTCGCTTCCTATCAGCACCAGAAACTCAATTTGTGGAAAGAATTTTTGAGACATCTTGATTTCCTGAAAGCAGAAGGTTTCGTTGATAATCAGGACCGGCTGACGGAGAATGGCGTCTGGGCTTCAAAATTACGTCTCGATCAACCGTTGCTGATTGCGGAAGGTTTGAGAACCAGAGGGTTTCCTTCAACGGATGAAAAGCTGCTGGCAGCCATGATTTCGCCCTTTGTCTATGATCATGATCAGGATAAAGATATCCAGTTTGACAAAAGGAAAATTTCCCGAAAACTAAAACTTGCTTTTGAACATCTGAGTAAACGACTTAAACCTTTGGCGGGACGAATGGCTGCCGCCGGTTTCCCTGTTCAACCACTCTATTTCTGGACAAGTGTAGTAGTTTATGCATGGGCCTCAGGTGAACAATGGGATAACATTACTGAAAACGCCGGCATTTCCGATGGTGAAATGGCCATGCTGATTCTTCGGACAGCGGATAATCTGAGGCAAATTGCATCTCTCAAGGATACTCATCCTGAAATGGCTGAACTGGCGATTCGGGCGCGGGATGCGATTCTGCGAGAACCGGTTGTCTTTGAATGGGAGAGTTAAGAAGTTTTTCCAACAAAGAAAATACGGCGAAGGGCTTAATTGAAGCTTGACATATTTCTCTGCATCAGGGTATAAGGCCAAACCTGTGCATAACAGGTTTGGCTTCTGAGTACATTTTATACGTCCCCATCGTCTAGAGGCCTAGGACACGGGCCTTTCACGCCTGTAACCGCGGTTCGACTCCGCGTGGGGACGCCA
>MVQR01000005.1 GCA_002067815.1 Syntrophus sp. PtaB.Bin001
TCATGTTCCATCTCCTCTTTCATTGATGCAGGAGACTGGCACATCCGAGAAAATATTTTCAAATCGATAAATGACATTTTACGCTTTAAATGATTGCATTTCATGTAGTTGCAACAGCTTAAAAATTAAACGTTGGGACAGCAGTGATTTGGACTGTGGATGAATTTAATGTGGCGGCCATTAAAATCTTGATCTGTTTTCGGTGGGCGTCTTTGGGGAGGCTAAAGTGAATGGCTTTAGCGGATTATGTTTCAATGCATCAATACATTCAAATCCTCTATTATGGACTGGTAGTCCTGATATCTGTCATCGGGATTTTTCTCCATCATTTTCCCGATGATGTCCGACAGCTCGCTTGAAAGGATGGGGTTTTTCTTTTTGAGCGGTATCAATTCCTCGTTCAGGTGCTTATACAAGATGGCTTCAACATAATCTCCATCAAAGGGAGGCACGCCGGCGAAAACATGATAAAATGTGGCACCCAGCGAATATATGTCGCTGCGGCAATCCAAAGGTCGACCCAGAATGCTGTCGGGCGAAGCGTAAAGCGGTGAGCCGACTAAACCTTTAGGCAGATCTTCGGGTTTTTCTTTCTTTGTTGTTCCATCGTTTACAATGGAAACACCAAAATCCACCACCTTCAATATGCCTTTATCATCAATCATGATATTTGCGGGTTTGATATCCCGATGTACGATATTTTGCCTGCTGACGAAGTCAAGCGTCCGGCATATGGTGATGAAGTGTTCCAAACCTTTGGCAGTATTGAGATTATTGCGATCCTTTATTATATCGGATAAAGTGCCTCCACTGATAAGCTCCATGGCAAAGTAGAGGACATCGTCCATTTGATCGATGTAGTAAATCTGTGCGATATTGGGGTGGTTCAGACGGGAGACCAATCGCGCCTCCTTAACGAACATATCTCGATATGACTCGATTGAAGAGAGATTATAAGAGATAACTTTCAAAGCCACATTACGTTCAAGGACGACGTCCCATCCCTTGAAAACACCCCCCATGCCTCCTGCGCCGATAAAAGATACCGCCTTGTAATTACCCAATTGCTTCCCTACAAGACTGCGATAGAATTTGATCTCAAGGGCCTTGCCCCCTCCGGAATCATTTGAATTGTTCAAAAGCTGGTTGCTAAGCTGCTTTCGGTTTTCATCCATCCGGATGATCATGTCTTCGTTGATTTTTTTCTCGACGGGCTCCTGGTCTATAAGGGGAGATTTTTTAGCTAGCGGCTTTTTTACACTGTCCTTCAGATTGGCGATATAATTATATATTTCTATCCATTCTATTGAACTGTCCGTTTCTACGCCGATTTCAGCTGAGAGCTGATGGTTGTTAATGGATATATGCCTGATATGACTTTCGATAACGCAATTACCGGTAGGCAATGGCACGCGGATATAAAGAAGCATGCCGAGCCGGCCCAGCAGGGATGTCTCTATCATTAAGCCCATTTTACTTATATTTATTATCTGACCGGGAAGCCAGAGAGCGGCGTCGCGGGATAGTTCGATGTTCACGACTTGCTTGGGCACTATTCTTTCGCTGCCCCGGCGATCTTTTTCAGCGTTGGAGATAGTATCCATATGGTGAGTAAAAGATTGTGGGGGTACTTCTTGGGGCGGCGCTGGTACTCTCTCGACAGCTCTATTAGGAGACAGCATCTCCCCGATGCGGTCTATTAAGAGCTTAGAGATTTCTCCATCCGGGGTATAGACGATGAAATCGGCTGCTCCCATGCCAAATGCCTTGCCGGCGCTCCCTTGGTCATGGATCGGGACAAAAAACACGAAAGGGATCTTCTTTAGAATGGGTGTGTGTTTGAGAAATCCGAGAAATTCATAGCCGTCTGAATCCTCAAGTTCGCTATCGCAGATGATGAGCGCCACGGAATTATTGGAGAGCAGGTTCAAGGCGCTGCTCATGGCTGAGGCGGTGAGGACCGGATAGCCGGCCTCAATGAGATATTTGCAGACCGTTTTCAGAAGTTTCTTTTCGCGATTGACCAAAAGGATGTAACTTTTAGCATTCATAGGTCTTGATATGAAGATATCCGAATATTGTAAAAATTATTTAACCAGGCTGTCTGCATGACAGGCAGTCAAACTGGATTCAGATAAAGCTCAGGGTAATGTAGTTTTGGGATTGATACAGACATGCAGGGCAAAGGACTGGCTTCCCACTTCGAATATGAGTACGGCTGCCGATACATTCTGCAAGTAACCGATCTGGTGGCCGGGACCTACGACAACTGAAGGCAGTGTAATTTCAAAATGATAGGGTTTGCCGACAAATTCTTTTTTCGTGGAGCCGCTTATCATATTTATGATTTCACTGACGCCGTCATGGATCAATTCCGCATCGATTGAGCCCTCTTCCGTTCCCATCATCTTGGCAACGATCATTTTTGCCAATTCCCAGTAGAAAGTGACAACGAGCGTTCCCTCGGCGTTTCCGGAAAGCCCCATGATGCCGGAAACATCGCCGAATATTCTGATAGGGGTGTTGGAGAAGTATACTTTCTTAAATTCAGCATCTATTCCTGCCATGGTTTGAAGGATATGACAGGTGTTCTTGATAAAAGGTTCCAGATATTCGAGTTCTTCTGCAAGAGGTTCTCTGTTGGGGATTAAGTAACCATTTATAATATGTTTGCAGGCCGGCAACGGATCTGACAGAGACAGCACTTCGGTTGCTCCGGCCATAACATATGGTTGGGATGAAATATCTTTTTTTTGCGAATTTATGAGAATAATGGGAATATTCTGGAAATTGCAGGCATATCGTAATTTGCAGATTTGCTGGACGACATGTTCCAGATTTTGGCCTATCTCCATGATAATCATCTGATAGCCGTTGAGGACCATTCCGTCATGAAATTGTTCATATTGAATATCGTTTTCTCCTAACAGCCCGGAAACGGCTTGTTCGACTTTCGGGCTGCAATCAATTCCAAGTATTCTCTTCATAGAATTATCTCCATTTCCTGTTAATAGTAACCATTGGGATAAACTAATGTAATTCTGCGGCATGCAGTCACTGTGATGTAATTGCCTGCAGCAGCCTCCCGGTTTCGATATCAATCAAGTGATTTTATTGCGTTGCTAATACATTTTTAATGGCATCTATCAGCTTGTCCCCGGTAAAGGGTTTTGTGAGATAGCCCTGTGCGCCCGCGTTGATTACTTCTTTGATTCTGTCATCTTCAGATTCTGTGGAAATCATCAAAACAGGGATTTTCTTAAAGCGATCATCTCGTCTCATGCTTTTTATGACATCTATGCCGCTCATAATCGGCATATTCCAGTCTAAAAGCACAAGATTTATATCTTTGCCGTCAGCTTCCAGAATATCCAACGCCTCCTTGCCGTTGCTCGCCTGAGCGGCCTCGAAGCCGATCGACGCGACGGTCTTTTCAATAATGCCTCGTATTAAGCGTGAATCATCTGCAACGATCAATTTCATTCCCATTCCCCCTTTTCAAGTATGTTCATTTGGCAGACCAATAGTTTATCGGGATCGATTTTCGGAAATTGACCATAAAAACTGGTCATCATTTCTTTATGTTGAGATCAAGAGTCAAAAATATCCTGCTTTTGGGTAAATTCGTACAGAACAACTCTTTTTCCTATGCTATAATTGTTCCCGCATATATAAGCGAGCGAGTGGAGATGTACCTTTATTTATCTTTGTTGAATTCAATTTTTTCATACGATTTGCAGATAAAGCCCACAATTAAAGACAATCAACTAATACCGGATGCATGGAATTTGTGTCATAAATCACATTCAAAAAAATCGGAAAGGAGGTGAAAAATGTTTTTCCCGGCAGGATGTAGGGAAATAACAAGTTTCGTACGTCAATAAATTATCGACATAAATTGCAAGGGTATGCATTTCAAAGTAAAGTTGGCAAGAGAGGTGCAACAAATTTGGAGACTTCGGAATCTTTACAAATTTCCGGCTGATATGATGGCACCATGAAGAATGATAAATCACGGCTGAAGCGCAAATGAAGCTTATTTCTCCACTATTCCTTAATTATTGGACGTTTTTTGCATGTAATCATTCTAAACGTTTGGCCAATTTTAAGTTGGCCGGATATGTTTCAATATTGATCAATGATTTAGTAAGTTAGATTTGCAGGGAGTTCAAATGAACAGGGCGCAGGAAACCATGATTCCGACGGCATCGTCTCTTGAGGAGCGTGCGGAATTATTGGAACGATGTCAGTGGGTGCCGGAATTAAGCTGGCGGCAAATAGAAAATTTTTCGCGTTATCTGCGGGGAGCAAAAACCCCGAAAGGCCAAACCATTATCAATGAAGGTTCCCGGGACGCGTTCATGTGCATCATAGTGCAGGGAACTGTTCATATCATCAAAGAAGATGTTGAAAAGACGGAAAAATTGTTGTCGGTTCTCAGAAGGGGACAGACTTTTGGCGAGATGTCCCTTTTTGACGGAGAGCCGCGATCTGCTTCGGTAAGGGCCGCGGAAGATACGACGATGCTGATCCTTACCCTGGCAAATCTCCGGAAGTTTATGGAAGAGTCTCCCGTACTAGGGGCAAAAATCCTTTATAAACTGGGGCGGCTCATGAGTCAGAGGCTGCGGATGACCAGCGGCAAGCTGGTGGACTATATTTAAACGTTCAAAGGGATGGTTTTGCCCCGGTTAGACATGGCTTGCTGCCTTGAGGCAAGCCGGACATTTTTGAGAACTTCTTCCAATTCATCGAAGTCGAAAGGCTTTTTGAAAAAGATATCCGCACCAGCCTCCTTGAATTTCGGAAATTCCATGGAGCCTGTTATCCCGATGATAAACATGTCGGGAAACTGGTCACGGGCATATCGGCACAATTCGAAACCACTCATTTCGGGCATCTGAGCGTCGGTTATCAAAACATCATAGGAATGTTGCCGCAGCATTTCCATAGCTTGACGGCCGTTGTATACTTTGTCGGCGAAGTGGCCCCACAGCGATGCGCTTGCTTCCAGCAGGTCGGCAGTTTCCTCATGATCATCAACGATAAGAATTTTCATGGTTACTTCCTCATTGGTTCTTGAAATATTCGGTCCAGACGCTCAGAATTACTTTTCCTCAATTATAACCACGCCATATTGTATATGATGGCATCGACAATTTTCCCATCAAGGAATGACTGATTTTCGAAGGTGCATATCCTTATTTTTTAATAAGGAAAAGGATGAGAAGGAAGATGAGGCCGTCATATGTCCATTTTAAGTTTTATCCTTTCTTTGACGGCTGCCGTCGGATTGGCAACATCCGACGCTCTGACCAAACGGTATTTCAGTGACTTTTCCGCCTATGAGATGGGGTTGATCCGTCTGGCCTATACCGTTCCCTGGCTGCTTGTTGCCTCTCTTTTCGTATCGCCGGTCAGAACGGATGCGGTTTTCTGGATATGTGTCCTGACGGGACTGCCTTTGGAAGTGCTGGCCTTTTTGTGTTACATGAAAGCCCTAAAGGTTTCGCCTCTTTCCCTTTCGTTGCCTTTCCTGGCCTTCACCCCCGGTTTCATCCTTATGACCGGGTGGCTGATCCTGGGTGAAACAGTCAGCGGAGGCGGACTGGCAGGCATCATTTTGATTATCACCGGTTCTTATTGCCTGAATATTTCTTCCCTCAAGCAAGGGGCCTTTCAGCCTTTGTATGCCATCATGAGAGAACCCGGTTCCAGGTTGATGCTGCTTGTTTCCTTAATATATGCCTTCACGGCAACTCTTGGGAAACTCGCGCTTCTGCACTCCAGCCCGAGTTATTTCGCCATTGTTTACTATCTGCTTCTGACCACCCTGATGTTTGCCGGTTCGGCCTTTACAGGGAAAAAGCCCGGCGTTGTTTTAAGAACAGGAACCCCGGTGATGGCGCTTTTACTGGGGGCGACGGTGGCGGTGACGGTTTTCAGTCACATGTTGGCTATTTCCCTTACCCAGGCGGCTTACATGATCGCATTGAAGAGGACCAGTCTGATATTCGGAGTTCTTTATGGAGCATTTTGGTTCCGCGAAGAAAAGATAACAGAAAGACTGATGGGAGCTTTGCTCATGTTTGCAGGAGCCATGTTAATCGGGTTTTTCAGTTAGCAATTAAAGGGGCTTTGCACGATGTTTTTCTGTCTCTGTAAAGGTCAGGTCAAATTCTCGTGCTCTTCCGACTTGATTGTCTGCAGGGTGGCTGCTGCCTTTTCTGAAATCAGGTCCCATTCCGCTTTTAGGGAGCGAAACAGACCGTACCAGGGCTGAAAGGAATCGACATTGCCGGTTTCGGATTGACGCTCAACCCGAAGACTTTCATAAAGGTCGATCATTTTTAACGCGCACTGTTGCCTGGAGAAGGCCAGAGCCGTTTGTTCGGCTCCACGCCGCCAACGGTCCGCCTTGTACTTGTCACGTACGAAATCTTCCATGGCCCGGGCAAAAGCTTCCTCGTCAGCATCTGCGGCAAGAAGCCGCCCGTTAAAGTCATCCCTTACCACTTCACGGGTTCCCGGAGCATCCAGACCGATGACCGGTTTCCCTGCCGCCATGGCTTCCGCGAGGACCATTCCCTGTGTTTCCGATTTTGAGGAAAAGACAAAAAGATCCATGGCCTGGTAAAAATCACACAGCTCTTCTCCTGTTCGGACGCCGGCCATAATAAGCCGGGATTTTTTACCTGTGGATTCGAAGATATCCCGAATTCGGGATTCACAGGGACCGGACCCCACCACCAGAAAAAGGGCTGAGGGATTATGATCGAGGAACAAGCAGACCGCGTTGGCGAGATAATCCAGATTTTTTTCCGGAGCCAGTCTGCCTACATGACCAATAACCAGAATTTTATTCTTTAGGCTGCCGCATTCTCGACGGATGGAATGATGGCCCCTTTTGAAGAGAGTAATATCTATTCCGGTGGGTATCTCCGAAATCGGGCGTTGAACCCCGCGGTTTTTAAGCAGTTCACCTATGCTATGACTCGGCGCTACTACATGGGTGCAGAGGTTGGCGTAGGCAGTCGACAGGGAAACGACAAACCGCTTCATTGCTCTCGAATTCAGGGGTATATAATGCGTATAAGCTTCGTAGAGGGTATGGTGAGTGAAAACGAGCGGTACGCCGCGCCGTCGCGCCTCTCTGAGTGCGGCGTCACCGAGCAGATACGGATGATGGCTGTGGATGAAGTCCGGTCGAAAGGCATCCAAGCGTTCCCGGATGATGAAGGGTAATGGAATGCGCAGGGAGAAATCGCTGCCGTTGAAGTTCCGGATGGCCGGAACGCGGAAGACATTTTGTCGTTCGTCATCATTTCCTTGCGCTGCGTAGGTGGGCGCAACAATGAGGACTTCATGACCCCGGGCCTGCAGATCTTCCGAGAGTGTGAAAATGGACCGGGAAACCCCGCCGATCATTGGCAAATATGTGTTCGTGAACATGCAGATTTTCATTGCTGACCCCGTAAAAACTGTAAAAATTCTGACGGTGTCTGAAAAATAACGAACAGATTTGATGTGCAAAGATCAATCTTGTTCCAAATCCATCTTTGATCCGGAATTGGAGCTATGTTGCGGACTCACAAGTCATAAAGCGTTTCATCAATCCGGGGTTGAGCTTGACTTTTGATTCCCTTTTTAATTTTCTGTCCCGGGAGAAACATCTCTTCTGATTCCAGCAAATCGCCCATTTCTTTTTCGATCTGTTCAGGATCTTCCCCCCGCTCCATGCGGCTCAGGGCTTCTTCCATCCCATCTGCCAGCTGCAAACCGGTCATATCGGAGAGCTTCCTCATCAGGCGAACAGCCTGACGGGGGTCCTCTTCATCGATTCCATCCATTTCGCTGGCAAGCATTGCCATCGCTTTTTCCATCCGGCTTTCATCAAGGGGGGGCATGTCCGAGTCGGACTGTTCCTCCTGGCCGCGGGATATTTTTGCAAACACCGACATCTGACGTTTGAGCGGAATCGTTTTGCATGTGGGACACTGGGGGATCTTCTCCGTATTGACCGTGCGGGAAAAAAAGTTATAAACGGTATTGCACTGCCCGCAATAAAATTCATATATCGGCATAACTCTACCTTCCGTTAACGTAAATTATTTTACATTTTTAATCATTTCGCAGGGAAAATCAAGATTCTGAAATCTGAAGAATAGCAAAGGAATTTACAATTTAATTCGACGGCTCCATAAGGCGGCTGATACGTTCCAGCAGCGGGGGATGGGAATAATAAAATTTAACGTAAAGGGGATGGGGGAAGAGGTTGGAGAGATTGTCTTTCGCCAGGCGTTTCAGAGCCTGGATTATGGGAGCCGCCGTTCCCATAAGCATCAGGCTGTAATCATCGGCTTCCCGTTCGAACTTGCGGAGTGCCGCCGCGCCGAGAGGGTTAAGAAAGAAGAAAAATGGTCCTGCCAGAATACCGATAAGCAGCAGCCCGGCATAAGTTACCTGTTCCGGAAAACCGAAGGTTAAGTAGAGCAGGGGCCAGTTCAGAAGACGGGAAAACAGGTAAAACACTGCCAGTGAAGCCAGTTCCATGAAAACCAGCTGTTTTAAGATATGCTTTTTCTTCCAATGTCCGATTTCATGGGCCAAAATGGCCAGAATTTCCTCCTGGGTATGAGAAGCCAGGAGGGTGTCGAACAGGACAATCCGCTTTGTTTTTCCCAGACCGGTAAAATATGCGTTGGTGTGACGACTCCTTTTACCTTCGTCAACCTGATAAATTCCCGACACTTCCAGCCCGGCGCGATTCGCCAGCTCCATCACTGCTTCTTTGAGATTAGAATCCTGGATCGGTTCGAAACGGTTGAACAGGGGCGCAATGATTACCGGGTAAAGCCAGAGCATCAACATCTGAAAAGATGCAAACAACAGCCAGGACCAGAACCACCAGGACCCCTCAGCATAATGGATAAGCGTCAGGAATGCTCCTCCCAGCAGGCCCATCAGGACGACGGACACTCCCAGACTTTTCAAACTGTCGGCTACCCACAGACTGAAAGTTATGGTGCTGAAACCATAACGTTTTTCAATGCCGAATATCCGGTAAAGATCGAAGGGAATGTCGAGCGCTCCGCCGACCAGCGCCAGGCAGCCGAAGAAAAGCAGGCCGGAGGCTACAAAATGGATATGCCAGCCGGCTATCACGCCGGCAAGCCAGGGCAAAAGGCCGCTGAGGAGAACGGCCAACGTCAGCAGGTCGTCAAAAATCCCTGCGAGTGAAGAAAAGCATGCCGATGTTACAGTATAGTCAGTCATCCGGGACAGAGTGGCTCCATCAATTTCATCGCGGAAGATTTCCGGTACCTGGCGGCCGTGACGCTGTAGGTGCCGGATATTGGTCCATGTCAAAGCCTCCTTGATCAGAATACGGGAAAGGAAAAAGACCAGAAAAACCGCCAGCAGGCTGTTGAATTGTATCATCTGTATCCCCATTGCTTCATCTTCTTCGCCCTGTTGTTCAAGGCACACAGCGGAAGCCTCTAACAGGTTGAAGAGAAAAAGTCAATCTGTGGCGATAACAGGTATTTACGTGGAAGTCTGAATGATTTCCCCTAAATTCCCCGTTCAGATGTCCTGAATGGAGTGTACGCTGGGCCTCTAAAATAAAATCATTGAATTTTTAAGGCTTTGGTGTCATGAATTTATAATAAAAATTTCTGCGTAATGATCACTTCAGAGAGCGCTGTCGTTACACGAAGGATGCAAATGGAACCCAATTTGAGAGATACCGAGTCGGAATTCACAAGCCCGGAAGGAAACAAATCCAACGATTTTCGGGAAGATCCTATTCTAGAGCCCGCTGATGCTCTGGCAAAAATCAGCCTTGAAGAGCTTTCCCCGTCCATGCGGGCTGCTGCCGCCCGTGCCGGTTGGACGAAATTGATGCCAGTTCAGGAAAAGGCAATTCCTTATATCCTGGCCCGGCGGGATTTAATGATTCAGTCACAGACGGGCAGCGGCAAAACGGGGGCATATCTGCTGCCCATCCTGGAACGTATTGACCCGGAAAAAGCATTTTGTCAGGCCCTGATTCTCGTACCGACGCGGGAACTGGCCCTTCAGGTATCAAAAGAAGCCCTACTGCTGGGCGGTGACGCGGGGATACGCATTGCCGTGGCCTATGGAGGGGTCGGGTATGTTGCCCAACTGGATGCCTTCCGTGAAGGAGCGCATCTTGTTATCGGAACTCCCGGGAGGATCCTGGACCACTTGATCCGGGGGGCTTTGTCGCTGAAATCCTTGTCGATCCTTGTCTTTGATGAGGCGGATCGCATGCTGTCCATGGGGTTTTATCCCGACATGAAACGGATTCAGGAATTCATGCCTCGTGAGCTGAGCGCCTACCTGCTGTCGGCGACATTCCCTCCTTATGTCCTTCGGCTTGCCGGGGAATTTCTGCGAAAACCGGAGTTGCTGAGTCTAAGCCGGGATCAGGTCCATGTGTCCGATATGGATCACGTCTATTATTTGGTTCCGGGAATGGGCAAGGAACGATCCTTGGTTCGGATCATTGAAGCGGAAAATCCCGTTTCTGCAATAATCTTCTGCAATACAAAAGCCACTGTCCACTTTGTCAGCGTCGTCCTGAAGCGTTTTGGCTATGATGCCGATGAACTGAGTTCCGAATTGACGCAAAAGGCCCGGGAAAAAGTCATGGCCCGGATCAAGAACGGCTTGCTTCGGTTTCTTGTGGCGACGGATGTTGCAGCCCGGGGCATTGATATTCCGGATCTTTCCCACGTCATTCAATATGAGCCTCCGGAAGATCCTGAGGCCTATATCCACCGGGCTGGTCGGACCGGCCGCAAAGGCGCCGGCGGTGTCGCCATTTCGCTTGTTGCCGGAATGGAGCAGTTCCGGTTGCGGGATATTGCGAAATCATTCAGCATCAATTTACAGGAGCGCACACTGCCCGGCGATGAAGAAGTAGAAAACGTTGTGTCACAGCGTGTGACAGCCCTGCTGGAGGCCAAATTACGCACGCGGGACCGGCTTCGGGTAGAGCACATGCAGCGGTTCATCCCTTTGGTCAAAAGTCTGCTGCAGAATGAAGATGAAATGGCCCTGATCGCCATGCTTGTCGATGATTTTTACCAGACGACACTTAACACCCCTCCGCCTCAGCCCCCTGAACTGCGGCAATCAGCTGTTTCCGAAAAGAGATCTGCAAGCAATTCGACTGCCTGTATAAGGAAGAAACGACGCCGGCGGAGATCTTCAAGAAGTACGGAGCAAAACCTGCCGGACAACGGAGAAGCTACTGAAGGAAACTGAGCCAAGCTGCAGGCAAAGGGATGGCACGAATAAGGGTTAATTGCCGCTTCTACAGGAGAAGATCGTCATGACTCCTCGGTTTCCGGATTTCAAGCCGCTTGCGATCGAAGACCGTCAGGAAATTCATTCTCTTCTATGGCGGTACCAGCCGGAAACTTCGGAACTGACTTTCAGTAATCTTTTCATCTGGAGAAAGCACTATCGATTCCATTGGTCGATACATCAGGAGTGGCTGATCCTGTTAAGCATGCCCGATTCCCATGACATCTTCGCACTGCCTCCGATCGGAGGTCCCGGCCGTTCAGGTGTGAGCCGGATGCTTCTTTCATGGCTGAAAACGGAGAAAGGAGTTACCGACGCCCGGATCGAACGGGCGGATCAGAGGCTTGTTTCTGAGTTGAGTCCTGTTGATTTTCAGATTCAACCGGTACGGGAGCAATTTGACTATCTTTACCGGACTTCCGATCTGATATCGCTTCCCGGTGGAAAATATCACGCCAAGCGGAACCATATCAATGCCTTTCTCCGCTCTAATTCCTACAGATATCTTCCCCTTCAAACCGAGCATATTGCGGCTTGCCTTAAGCTCGCCGATGAATGGTGCGAACTGCATTCCTGCGCCGATGACATGGGGCTCTCCGGTGAATGGGATGCCGTACGTGAAGCGCTGCATCATATGCCGGAACTGTCTCTGGAAGGGGGAATCATTATGATGGACAACAACGTGACCGCCTTCACCCTCGGCGAGCGTCTCAATGAACAGACGGCTGTAATTCATATTGAAAAGGCTGATATGGAGATTCGTGGGTTGTACAACATGATCAACCAACAGTTCTGCGAGCACCGCTGGCAGGACGTGTCCTTCATCAATCGCGAGCAGGATCTGGGCGATCCGGGGCTTCGGGCAGCGAAGCAATCCTACAATCCTCTGCGATTGATCGAGAAATTCACGATCCGGTAAATTCCCTTATTTTTCTGTCAGAACGATCGGGAAATCCGGTCTGATTGTCGGTGGTAGCGTTTCGCACCGCCTGTATCATAATGATACAACCTTGACCGGAAATTCCTGTCTTTGGTTTGACTTCATGCGGAATTTCCCGATTGATCAAACTCCACGCTGCATTTATTCCCTTTTTAAGCCTAAAATCCATCCTGATTAAAGGAAATATTTTGGCGAAGGCATGGAAGGTGCATTTTTTCTGACTACCATCTCGCCAGAGGAGGTTTGCCCTGCGCATAAATAAATAAGTTGAACACCTCCGATGAAATTGCATACCGGTCCAGCTGGGAATTTTGAAGGGTTTTATTTTACAAGCCGATAAAAAAAGGCTATGAAAAGCTGACGGAATGCAAGCTATCGAGGTGGCGCAATGAGTGCTATGGATAATATTATTTCCCGAATGATAAGAACCCCGCTTATTTTTGACGGGGCAATGGGAACAATGATTTATGAAAAGGGGATTTTCATCCAGACCTGTTACGATGAATTGTGTCTTACCAATCCCGGACTCATTCGGGAAATTCATGAGCAATATGTCCAGGCCGGTGCCGAGGTGCTGGAAACCAATTCCTTCGGCGCCAATCGGATCAAACTGCGGCCCTATGGCCTGGCGGAAAAAGTAATCGAAATCAATCGCGCAGCCGCCAAAATCGCCCGCCTGGCGGCTGGCCGAACGCTGTATGTTGCAGGTTCCGTAGGGCCCTGTACTCAGGGCGGTCAGGTAATTACCGGGCGGGAGATTGCAGAAGTGGAAACCGCCTTTCGGGAACAGATGGCGGCATTGACTGCAGAAGGAGTTGATCTGCTTCTGCTGGAAACATTCAGCGATTTGAAGGAACTTAAACTGGCCTCCCGGGTTGCGCGAGAAATGGGGGTGTCAGTGCTGGCGTCCTTTGCCGTAGATGACGAAGGTGAGACGGCGTCCGGAACACCGGCGGAAAGCATTGCTGCGGTTCTCGATGCCGATCCTAATGTCGATGCCATCGGCCTCAATTGCGGCACCGGACCCTCAGGGATATACGAGGCCCTGCTGAAGATCCTGCCCGTTACGGACAAACCGGTGGTTGTGATGCCCAATGCCGGTATGCCTCGGGCTGTTGGCGGAAGAACGCTCTATCTGGCCAATCCGGAGTATTTTACCGAATATGCCAAAAAATTCGTTGAATTGGGTGTGCGGGGGATCGGCGGCTGCTGCGGCGTACATCCCGCGCATATTTCCACAATGGCCCGCGCCGTCCGCGGCCTGAGCGGTATCAAGAAACACATCGAGGTCGTGGCTCGCCCTCCTGCTCCGACGCAGCAGCATGTAATTCCGACTGCGGCAAAATCCCGCCTGGCGGCGAAACTGTGTTCCGGGGAAAAGGTGACTTCCGTGGAAATTCTTCCGCCCCGTGCCAGCGATTTCGGAAGCATGCTGGCCAAGGTCCGCCGCTGCCGTGAAGCCGGCATCGACGCCATCAATATTCCTGACGGTCCCAGGGCCAGTGCCCGCGTCTCGCCCATGATCACGGCTTTGGTAATCCTGAAGGAAGTAGGCATAGAACCGGTGGTCCATTACTGTTGCCGCGACCGAAATCTTATCGGTATGCAGAGCGACCTGCTGGGTGGTTATGCCGTAGGGCTGGCGAATTATCTGATCATAACGGGCGATCCGCCGAAGCTGGGAAACTGCCCCGAAGCCACAGGCGTTTTTGACGTTGATGCCGTCGGTCTCACTTCAGTGATTCATAATCTGAATTCCGGCTGGGATATAGGCGGCAGTCCCGTCGATCCTCCCACAGGCATCCTGATCGGCGTGGGCGCGAACCCTTGTGCCGTCGATTTGGAGCGGGAAATCGACCGATATTTTCAGAAAATTGAGGCCGGTGCGGAGTTTGCCATCACTCAGCCGATTTTCGATGTGGATGCCCTGTTCCGTTTTCTCGACCGGGTGGAGAAATATTCGAAACGGATTCCTGTGTTGGCCGGCGTCTGGCCGCTACTGAGTTACCGGAATGCGGAATTCATGAACAATGAGGTGCCGGGAGTTGTAGTACCCCAAGACATACTCGATCGCATGGCTGAATGCGAAACAGGAGAGGAAAGCCGACAAAGAGGGATCGAGATCGCCAGAACGATATGTGCAAGAATCCATGACCGGGTTGCCGGATTTCAGGTGTCTGCTCCGTTGAACAATGTCGAAATCGCCCTCTCCGTTCTCGGAAAAATTGACTGCAAAGATGCTTAGTCCTGAATTTTTTATGGAAAATATTTTTTTTCGCTGATAGTAAAGGCGGATAATCGTTTGAAGCGAATCAAAAGCTGAGCTTATCCGTCTGCCTGGCAACATACAAAGTACCTTTGGAACTGGAGTGAAGTTGCAATGATCGTTCGCTGCTGGGGGGCGCGAGGGTCCATCCCCGTGTCCGGAAAAGAGTTCATGAAATATGGTGGAGACACCACTTGCATAGAGGTTCGGACGAAACAGGACGCGATCATCGTGATCGATGCCGGTTCGGGGATTCGTCGTCTGGGTAATCAGCTGCTGAAGGAGCGCCGTTTTGAATATACGCTGATTTTCACTCATGCACACTGGGACCATTTGATAGGATTTCCTTTCTTTAAGCCGATTTACCATCAGGAAACACAAATGGCCATTTTCGGCTGTCATTTGGCCCAGGCTTCCATCCAGCAGATTATTTGTCGCATCATGGCGCCTCCGAACTTTCCTATTGCACTGCCTGACATACATGCCAATCTGACTTACCATGAATCCTTCCCTGCGCCTTTTGAGATCGGCGGAATGCGGGTTACCGCCCTTCCTCTTAGTCACCCTGATGGAGGAGTCGGTTATCGCTTTGAAGAGGATGGTAAAAGCTTTGTTTTTTTGACCGACAATGAATTGACACATCGCCATCCCGGTGGTTTGGACTATGAGGATTATTGCCGGTTTTCACGGGGGGCGGATTTGCTCTTTCACGATGCCGAATACACTGAAGGTGATTACTTGAACAAAAGAGCGTGGGGACATTCAGTTTACAAGGATGCCCTGCGGCTTGCCCTGGATGCAGGTGTTGCAAAGCTCGGATTGTTCCACCACAATCAGGAACGCACGGATCAAGAAGTTGACGCTATGGTGGCGGATTGCCGCAACCGGGTTGCTCTCGGAAGTCACACACTGGATTGTTTTGCCCTTGATCAGGAAACGGAAATCATTCTGTAGATAACCTTATGAAGCGATAACCACGAGTGTTTATCGCACCAGGCATGAACAAGCATGTTGGAAGAGGATATTGGCGAATGGGTGACGGGGATCAGGCCAGAGAAACACCGATCACGAATAACGTAATTCCGCTACAGCAATCGATGTTTCGGGAACTGAAGGATAACGAAACGGGGAGGATCAGTAAGGAATATTTTGAAATCCGGCGTAAATTGCGTGATTTTGAAGCTATTGCCAACCGGAGTCCGGCGGCGGTTTTTTTATGGCGGCTGGGGGACGATTGGCCCGTGGAATTTTTATGTGGCAATGTCACACAGTTCGGCTATACCAGGCAGGAATTTCTTGATGGAGATATATCTTGGGGAGAGGTGATACATCCCGATGACGTTTCCCGGCTGGAAAGGGAGCGGAAAGACTGCCGAGAACGGGGAATTGATAAATTTACCCAGGAATATCGCCTGAAAACAAGATCCGGAAAGATTTGCTGGGTTGAGGATAGAACAATCGCCATTCGTAATGGGGCGGGAGTAACGACACATTATCAAAGTATAATTTTCGACATAACTAAGCGCAAGCAATTGGAAGAAAGGCTCTTTCGCACGACGGAGCAGATGGAGCGGCTGGTGGATGAACGGACTGCCGAACTTGCCCGGGCAAACGAGCAGCTCCAGCTTGATATTGCGATGCTGAGGCAGGCTGAAGAACAGCGCAGGCACTTGGAACAGATGCTTCAGCAGTCTCAAAAGATGGAAGCCATTGGAACGCTTGCGGGCGGTATCGCCCATGACTTCAATAACATTCTGGGCGGAATCATGGGGTTTACGGAACTGGCGCTTTTGGATTTACAAGAGGGAAGTGCGGCCTATAATAACCTGAAAAATTCCTTGAAAGCACAGTATCGGGCGGTCGAGATGGTCAATCAAATTCTGGCTTTCAGCCGCCAGACGGAAAGCGATCCGGTGCCGGTTAAAGTAAGCGCCATCACGAAAGAAGTCGTAAAGCTTCTTCGAATGTCGATACCTTCGACTATTGAAATAACTCTGGAACTCAATGCCGTTTCAGACATGGTTATCGCCGATCCGGCCCGTATTCATCAGATTCTCATGAATCTCTGTACCAACGCAGCCCATGCCATGCGGGAGCATGGGGGAAAATTAATTATCTCGCTGTCTAATGTTGACATCGGTTTGGATACTGCAATGGTCTGTCCCGAACTTGTTCCCGGTCAGTATGTCCAGCTGTTCGTCCGTGACACGGGACAGGGCATCGATCCACTAATCAGGGACAGGATTTTTGATCCATTTTTTACGACGAAAAAACCCGGCGAAGGCACGGGGATGGGACTGGCCGTGGTTTATGGTATCGTGAAAGGACTCAAGGGGACCATTGACCTGGAGAGCCGTCCTGGTGAGGGAACCCTGTTCCGTGTATTGATTCCCGCGATTGAACATCACACAACGGAAAGCTCCGATGTAATGGACATGATGCCTGGGGGGCAGGAGCGGATCCTATTTGTGGATGATGAAGAATTTCTCGTCCGGATCGGGGAACAGGTGCTGAGCCGCTTAGGTTACATGGTGGTCGCCAGGACGAGCAGTGTTGAAGCCCTGGAGGCGTTTCGCGCCCAGCCGGAAAACTTCGATCTTGTGATAACGGATCTTAATATGCCCAACATGACGGGAATTGATCTGTCTCAGGAATTGATGCATATCCGTCCGGATATCCCCATCATCCTTTGTACCGGCTTCAGTGAGCGGATTATCGAGGATAAGGCTAGAAAACTGGGCATTCAAGAATTTATTATCAAGCCGATCATCATGAGTACGCTGGCGAAGACCATCAGGGAAATCCTTGAGCGTCGAAGATGACGGGAGGTTTATATGCCGCGGATTTTGATTGTGGACGACGAAGATCAGTTGCGGGCCGTTCTGAAAGAAATTCTGGAGATTGAAGGCTATGAAGTGGCTGAAGCGGCGGACGGTCGGGCAGCGATGGAAGCGCAGCGTCTGCAGAGTTTTGACCTTGTGATTACGGACATCATCATGCCGGAAATGGATGGTATTGAGACCATCATGGCTCTGCGGAAGGACTTTCCGTCGGTTAAAATTATAGCCATATCAGGCGGCCGCCGTGTCGGTCCCGGAGAATTTCTGAATCTGGCCAAGACTCTGGGAGCGCATCGTATCCTGCATAAGCCTTTTGTTCTCCAGGAAATGCTTGATGTCGTAAGCGAACTACTGGGGACAAAGCCTTCGGATAAAGCGGTTAAGACGTCTTGAATAAACTATTTACGAAATCGGGAAATTTTTCCATTCATCTCTTTAGTTGAGAGATTGTAATAATCTGTAGAAGAAGATACTGAGGCGGTTAATTTTATGCGTACGGTGAGTTCCGGCCAGTTGGAGCCGGGAATGGTGCTGGCCAAACCGGTGCTGATGAAAAACGGCATGATCCTGTTCGGTGAGGGAACGGAATTAACGGAGAGTTATATCGAGAGGATTTGCGACATGGCCATCGGCAGCATCCAGATCGAAGGAAACGCTCCTTGCACAGAATCTCAGGAACAATTGCTGGAAAAGGTGAATCTGCGGTTCCGTTTTGTGGAGCAACAGCCTTACATGAAATTGCTGAAGCGGCTGGTTGAAGAGCAGATGACTGAACAAAATGGTTGATGGAAATCGAAAAACAAGGACAATTCCAAGTGTCTGATCGGCCGTTTGGAAATTGAGAAAAAGCGGGCAGCATTTACTAACCGTGTTTCCCGTACAAGGTAATTCTATGGATGTGAGGGTATTAAGGCACAGGATTGAAAAGGTGGATATGCTGCCTACGATACCCGGCGTGGTCAAGCGGCTCGCCAGGATCATCGGAAATCCGAAAATATCCCTTAGTGAAATCAGCAGTTTCATATCCAGCGATCCGGCTTTGACCAGCCGGATTCTGAAGATGGTAAATTCCGCCGTTTTTGGTTTTCCAGGAAGGATTTCTTCCGTTACTCATGCTGTTACACTCCTGGGCTTTAACGTTATCAAGGGCCTGTTAATGGGAGTCACTGTTCTGGAATTGATGCAGACTGTGATGATCGGTCTTCGGGAACATTCCGTCGGTTGTGCCGTGGCGGCGCGAACCATTGCGAGTATCAAGGGATTGAAAAATCTGGAAGACGTTTCCGTTGCCGGTTTGCTTCATGATATCGGTAAGGTTATCCTGTTGCTTGAATTTCCTGAAGATTATGCTGCCGTCCTGGAAACGGCGGAGCGAAAAGGGGTCCTGGTGTTTGAAGCCGAAAAGGCCCACTTTTCTGAAAACCATGCGGCTGTAGGTCTGTGGCTTTCCGAAAAGTGGCAGTTCCCCAAAAATCTGACGGATGTAATCGCCTATCATCACAGACCCGGCCTGGCAAAAAATGCCCCTACTGAAACGGCGATTGTACATCTGGCGGACGTACTCGTACGGGCCATGGGATTCGGTTATGCCGGTGATGCCTTGGTTCCGGCCGTTTCTCCCCCGTCCTTTGAACAGCTCAATCTCAGCGAAGCGGATATCCGGAAGGTCCTGCAGAGCATCGAGGACATAAGAGGATCGGGAGAAGACATGGGATGGTAAATCAAAAAACTGTCGTTGTCGTCGGACGGGACATCGCTGCCGTTCACCTCATGGAACAGAAACTGCGCAGTTCCCACCATATCGTCACATTCAGCAGAATTCAGCAAGCCATTGATTTTATTTACACTAATGTGCCGAATTTGGTTATTGTCGAATGGCAGCAGGATGATTCCGTAACGGCCGACGCACTCACGACTTTCAAGGCGGAACCTCTTTTCAGTCATTTACCGTTTCTTGCGGTGCTGGACGAACCGGGGCTGCCGCTCAACTGGGAAGTTCTTCCCGTTGAAGACTATATCCGCAAGACGGATCTCGATGCGGAGATTACAAATCGGGTGGAGCTTTGTCTCATACGCTCCGAGCGGCTTACAGAAATCAATCCCCTGACCCGGCTGCCGGGAAATATATCCATCAACCGTCATATCCAGGAGCGGCTTGAACGGGGGAGAGATTTTGATCTCGCCTATGCCGATCTCGATCAGTTCAAACCGTTTAATGACAAATACGGCTTCAGCCGGGGCGATGAAGTCCTCCGCATAACGGGGCGTCTCATTCTGAGCATTGTAAAAAGCAGGCAGCCCCAAGGCAGTTACGTCGGTCACATCGGAGGAGACGACTTTCTCTTCATTATGGACGTAGGTCTTCTGACCGCGGCCGCTGAAGAGGTAATCGCGGCATTCGACCAGATCATTCCCACTTTTTATGATCCGGAAGACCGAGGGCAGGGGTTTATCGAATCGGTAGACCGGCAGGGGCAAATCCTGGCATTTCCTCTGATGACCATTTCCATCGGCGGAGTGACTAATTGTCGCAGCCGGGGGCTTACTCATTATGGAGAATTGACCGAAACGGTTTCCCAGATGAAGCGATACGCCAAGTCGATTCCGGGCAGCTGCTTCCGCTCTGATAAGCGTTCCCCTGTCGTCGTTGGGGCTTCTTCCCTTCCGAATTCAAATCCTTCCCTTCCGTAGTTCATCAAGTTCAAGCATCAGTTAATTGCAAGGTAGACGGAAGATTCGGTTAACTGCATAAGGCCATTAGCTGCTTCATGATGACTTTCCGTTATTTTGAAATAATCCATTCTTCACAAATAACAATAATCAGGACCTATAACTCATTGCTTATCATTGGATTCAAAGATTCGATACTGACGTTTCGTCCAGTAAAGGATAAATAGAAATGCGAGGGCATTGGCGAGCGGCTGGGCCATCCAGACGCCGTTGATACCAAACCAGTAAGGCAGGATTAACAACAGGGGGATCAAAATAAGGGTGTCGCGCCCGACAAGCAGAAACATCGCGGTTTTCCCCTGTCCGAGACCAATGAACATATTGATCCACATCAGGCTCGGGGCGGCCGTAAGCAGAATCAAAAAATTAATACGCAGGGCGGTGATCGTTAGACTCTGCAGCTCAGGAGCATCGGAAAAAAGTGTTGCAATGGCTGGGGCAAAGGCTTCCACAGTCAAAAAACTCAGCAGCGCAATCGCAAACGA
The DNA here is from genome assembly GCA_002067815.1 of Syntrophus sp. PtaB.Bin001. GTDB lineage: Bacteria > Desulfobacterota > Syntrophia > Syntrophales > Syntrophaceae > Syntrophus. The sequence goes on from MVQR01000005.1 coordinate 20,599, forward strand.
AATTTTTACGGCAATCTTCACAGTCTTCATTAGTCTTGAATGAAGGTTTGCCCCTTCATTGAAGGCGACCATCGGCATTAGGCCATGGCCGATGCCAAACAATGCTATCATGACCAGACCGTTCATCCTGGATACGATGCCCAGAGTGGCAATTGCAAGATCACCATATCCTCCCAGGATATGATTGTGTAGAAGCATTCCCAGACTTGCCACGAGATTGATAATAACGGAAGGAAAGCCCGTCTGGTAAATGGACAGAATGATACGGTAATCCGGGCGGAGATAATGCCATTTCAACTGATACTTCGAGCTTTCCTGCCGGAGGTAATAAAAGGCAAGCAGCGCGCCCGCTATCTGGGAAATCACCGCGGTCACGGCAGATCCCTTAATTCCCAGCCGGGGAAAGGGGCCCCAGCCGAATATGAGAAACGGATCGAGTATAGCGCTGATTACTGCGTAGAGAAGGGCGGAATACATGACGAGATGCGGTCTGCCCTCCGCCCGAAGCAGATTACTGGTCATCATGATCAGAAATAGAAAAGGAACGCCGGGGAGCAAGGTTAGGAGGTACTGGCGGGATAGAGGCAGAATCTCCGTGGTGGCGCCGAAAAACCTAAGAATGGGATCAGTTCCTGCCAAGACCAGTCCATTGAACAGTGTCCCAAGGACAGCTGAAAGAAAAAAAACCTGCCCGGCTGTTTGCCTGGCTTTCCGGTTTTCTCCTGCACCAAACATCCGAGCGGCGTAAGAGCCTGCACCCAGCCCGGTCCCCACGCCGATACCGCCTAAAATCAGCTGGAAGGGAAGACTGATGGTTAGGGCCGCGAGGGCATTCGGACCGAGTCGAGCAAGCCAAAAGGCGTCTACAAGGTTATAGAGATTTACAACCAGAACGGTTGCAATGGACGGCCCGCTCATTTTCAAAAGAAGGGGCAGGATGGGACCTTCCCCCAGGTTCAGACTCTTGTCATTCATGCGGAGCTCCGGCGTTACTTTTGAAACCTTCTCCTGAGTTCTGCCAATCCTATCAACCCCGGAGCCAGGGCGCGACAAAAGTAATTGCTGTTTTTTTATTTTGAATAGTCTTCTTCATAATTAAACATTTCTTTCGCCCATTCTATTGACCACTCTCCAAATGGACGTATTAACTCAATGAGTTGGTGACCACGTTTGGTCAATTGATAGCCATGGATTGTTCGCTCTGCAATATCGGCTTTTCGTAAGTCCTTTATTCGATTGTTTAGGATAGTAGGGGATATGGATTCACACTTTTCTTGAAGTTCTCTGAATGTATACGGACCATTTTGCAGTTGCCATACAACCCCCATAGCCCATGTTCTTCCAAGCAAATCAAACAGCGCCATGATTGGGACTCCTGTTTTAGAACCCCTCACAGGTTTTCCCGGAATTGGAATAGACATGTTAACTCCTGTAATGACTGATATCAAAATTATAGAGCCGTCCTTTCCTTTTAAAAAAGGACGGCTCTATTTTACGTATTGTAACATTCTTTCGGCTATCGCTGCCCCGCAAAATTGATTCCTTCGATCCCATGCTTTATCTGGACCCAATTATACTTACAACGGAATGATCCGACATACGGTAAACAATACCTGTCATGCCTGCTGAA